>DKCU01000124.1:0-11120 GCA_002451555.1 Candidatus Segatella albertsiae | reverse complement strand
TACCTTTTTACTTTTTTACCTTTAAAAACTTCTCGTAAGCCTTGTCCCATGCTTCCTTGTCCTCTGGCTCGAATTTCTTCAGTTCGAGCGAGTTGGCGATGATTTGTCGCATCTCCCAGATGTCCTTCACCTCGCCTGATGCCTTAGCCTGAAGCATGATGTTGCCGATGGCGGTGCCCTCTTGAGGTCCAGCCAGCACGGTGACACCGCAACTGTTGGCTGTAAACTGGTTGAGGAATCGGTTGAGCGAGCCGCCGCCGATGATGTGCAGCACCTTGATGTCGAAATCGGCGAAGTCCTTGAGCCAAGTGAACACTTGGCGATAGCGAAGTGCCAGGCTGTCGAAGATGCAGCGGCATATCTCGGCATATCCATTGGGTACACGCTGCCCTGTCTCCTGACAGTAGTTCTGTATGGCATCCACCATGCTCGAAGGATTGGCGAAGCAAGCGTCATCCGGGTTGATGAGGCTCTGGAAGGCAGGTTGCTTCATGGCCTCAGTTTGCAGCTTGGTATGCTCCAGTTCCGACAAGTCGGTGTTGTTGGCGAGGGCCTTGTCCTTCCATTCCTTGCGACAACGCTCGTAAATCCACATGCCGCAGATATTCTTGAGGAATCGGGTGGTGCCCTCGATGCCACCCTCGTTGGTGAAGTTGAGGTCGTAGCTCTTGTCGTTGATGATGGCGTTCTGGGTCTCGATGCCCATCAGACTCCAAGTGCCCGAGCTGAGGTAAGCGAACTCCTCGTCCTTGGCAGGTACAGCGGCTACGGCACTCGCAGTGTCGTGACCAGCCACGGCGATGACAGGTACGGCTCCCAGTCCTGTCATCTTCTGCACTTCCTCTGTCAGCGTACCGATGACGGTGGCAGGGGTTGTCATCTCGCCAAACTGCTCGCGCTTCAAGCCGAGACTCTCCACGAGCTCTGTGTCGAGGTCGCCTGTCACTGGGTTGAGAATCTGGGAGGTAGAGGCTACGGTGTATTCGCAAATCGCCTTGCCGGTGAGCATATAGCTCAGTGCGTCAGGGATAAAGAGCACCTTGTCGGCATTCTCCAAAGCCACGTTTCCAGCCTTGCGCATGGCGTAGATTTGGAAGAGCGAGTTGAAGTTCATGAACTGTATGCCCGTCTTCTCATACACCTTCTCCTTGCTCACCTTCTCGTCGAAATATTTTTCCATCATGCCTACGGTGTGAGGGTCGCGGTATGCCATCGGGTTGCGTAGGATGCCACCATCCTTACCTATATATACGAAATCGCATCCCCAGGTGTCGATGCCGATGCTCTGGATGTTGATGCCACGCTGAGCCACCAGTTTCAGACCCTTGATGATTTCGAAGTAGAGGGCGTAGATATCCCAGTAGAAATGCCCGCCTGTCTCGATGAGGTTGTTGTCAAAACGAGTCAGTTCCTCCAAGTCAAACTTCCCGTCGGCGAGGCTTCCGATGATGGTGCGTCCACTCGTAGCGCCCAAATCGACAGCGAAGAAATATTTCTTTTGTTCCATTTGTTTTTAATAAAGTAGGTTTTAAATTGTTTTTTTCGATTGCAAAGGTAGATTTTATTTGCATAATCAAACAATAGAAAATGATATTAGTGCCTTAAATTTTGGTTTGCTTCTCTTTTTGTATGTCGAGAGTGTCTGTTTTTTGTATGATATAACGTCTTTTTGCCGCTTATTGTGTGATATTTCGAGGAAAATGATTACCTTTGCATCAGCACTTAAGATATATATATCATTGCTTAAGACATTCAGAAGCATAATATAATAAGGTACATACGAACATGATAGATAGACCAACCATAGATCGCATCATGGACGCCACCAAGATAGAGGAGGTGGTGTCTGAGTTTGTCACCCTCAAGAAGAGAGGTGTCAACTACATCGGTCTATGCCCTTTCCATAACGACTCGCATCCGTCTTTCTCGGTTTCGCCTACTCGTGGCATCTGCCATTGCTTCACTTGCGGCAAGGGCGGCAACGCCATCAACTTCCTCATGGAGCTGGAGCAGATGACCTATCCTGATGCCCTGAGATGGCTCGCCAAGAAATATCACATCGAAATCAAGGAGCGGGAACTCTCTTCCGAGGAAAAACAGAGGGAGAGCGAGAGAGAGTCCATGTTTATCGTCAACGAGTGGGCTGCCAAGTACTTCCAGAACATCCTGCAGAACGATGTCGATGGGCGTGCCATCGGTATGCAGTACTTCCGCAGCCGTGGCTTCCGCGACGACATCATCAAGAAGTTTCAGTTGGGCTTCTCGCTCCAGCAGCGCACGGCTCTTGCCGATGCGGCGGTGAAGGCTGGGTACAATCCCAAGTATCTCGTCGCCACAGGTGTGCTGATAGCTTCCGACAAGGAACCGGGAGCTTACTTCGACCGATTCTCGGGACGTGCCATCTTCCCTTGGTTCAGCGTGAGCGGCAAGGTGGTGGCTTTCGGCGGACGTGTGCTAGATAGTCGTACCAAGGGCGTGAACCAAAAGTATGTCAACTCGCCCGACAGCGAGATTTACCACAAGGAGCGTGAGCTGTACGGCCTCTACCAGGCGAAGAAGGCCATCGCCAAGGAAGACTGCGTGTTCATGGTCGAGGGCTACACCGATGTCATCTCCATGCACCAGTGTGGCATCGAGAATGTGGTAGCCAACTCGGGTACCGCCCTCAGCGTGCATCAGATTCGCTTGCTGCACCGCTTCACCAACAATATCATCTTGCTCTACGATGGCGATGCAGCGGGAGTGCACGCTGCCCTGCGAGGTACCGATATGCTCCTGGAGGAGGAGATGAACGTGAAGGTGCTCTTCCTGCCCGATGGCAACGACCCTGACAGCTTTGCCAGAAACCATACGGCGGAGCAGTTCAGGCAGTATATCGCCGACCATCAGACCGACTTCATCCAGTTTAAGACCGATGTCTTGCTCAAGGGCGTCACCGACCCCGTGAAGCGAAGCGAGGCCATCAACTCCATCGTGGAGAGCATCTCAAAGATCAAGAACCAGATAACTCGTGCCTCCTACATCACCGATTGCGCCCATCGACTGGGTGTCAACGAGGCGGTCATCATCAATGCGCTCAATGGTTTCATTCGCAACGGCATGAGCGAGCAGGTGAAGGCGGAGCGACGTGCCGCTGGCTTGCAGACTCCGCAAGTGCAGACGCAGCGACCTGTGGCGCAGAATGCCGTTACGCCGATGGACAAGCTGAGAGAGGTGGAGGATATGCTCATCAAGCTAGTCATCCATCACGGCGATGAGCTGATTACGGTGAAGGACATGGACGACAACGATGTCGAACTGCCTGCCGTCCAGTATATCAGCATCGACATGGCTGGAGACGACTTCAAGTTTCACAACCCTCTCTACAACCAGATCATGGACGAGGCGATGGCGCACATCGAGGAGGAAGGATTCAAGTGCGAGACTTACTTTGGTTCGCATCCCAACCCTGAAATCAGCAAGATAGCGGGTATGCCTACAGGCGAACAGGAGATTACGACGGCGAGCCTTCAGGTGAAGATGAACGAGGAGAAGCTGAGGCAGCAAATCATCAAGGACTTGCTCTGCTTCCGCACACACTATATCTCGCAGCGACTCATCGAGGTGCAGCAGGAGTTCCGTCAGAACCCTGGCAACAAGGAGCTCATCGCCGAGTTTGTCAAGCTCAAGAAGATGAATATCTTGCTCGCACAGCAGTCGAACAATGTTTTTAATTGATGTACAGAACTTTCGTATGTGGGAATTTAAAGGAGTTAAGGGGAGTTAGAGGGAAGTTAAAGGACAAATGTGTCTAAAAAATCTATTCTGAAAGCTGTTGTCTCTTAACTTCCTAAGCGACCGAAGGGAGTGATAACTTCGTTAACTTCTATAAATTCCCATACGATGATGTATAAAAAATAGGAGGATAGAAAATGATATACGTCCATTGGATTTTGCTGGTGATATACCTGGCGATAACAATAAGTGGAATCGTGGCTGTTCTCATGGACAACAAGCAACCAGAGAAGACCATGGCATGGATTCTTGTGCTCTGTTTCATGCCCGTGGTGGGCATCGTCTTCTATTTCTTCTTCGGGCAGAACACACGCAAGGAGCGAGTCATCAGCAAGCGAAGCATGGACCTGCTCACCAAGCGCAGCATGTTGGAGTTCGCTGAGCAAGAGAACTTGCACATCCCAAGGCGCAACCGTCCGCTGATGAAACTCTTCACCAACCAGAACTGGGCGTTGCCCTTCAAGGACAACGAGGTCGATATCTTCACCGAGGGCTACGAGTTCTTTTCCACCTTATTATATTATATAGGGCAGGCGAGCGACCACATTCACCTCGACACCTACATCATCGAGGACGACCCTCTGGGCAATCTGGTGGCGGATGCCTTGATAGACAAGGCCCGACAGGGTGTGGAGGTCAGACTCATCTATGACGACGTGGGCTGTTGGCAGGTCAAGGACCGCTTCTTCGAGCGCATGAGGAAGGCGGGTGTCATCGTGCATCCCTTCATGCCAGTGCGCTTCCCAGCCTTCACGGGCAAGGTCAACTACCGCAACCACCGCAAGCTCTGCGTGATAGACGGCAAGGTGGGATTCATCGGCGGCATGAACATCGCCCTGAGATATGTCAAGGGCACGTCGAAGCAAGCGTGGCGAGACACCCATCTGTGCATCCGTGGCGGAGCGGTGTATGCCATCCAGCGGGCATTCTTGGTCGATTGGTACTTCGTGTGCCGCACGCTTATCAACGACCGCCGATATTATCCGCCGATAGACAAGAGCATCTCCAACAATAACTTGGCGCAGATCGTGACGAGCAGTCCGGTGTCGCCTTGGCCCGACATCATGCAGGGCTACGTGCGCATCCTCCTGCAAGCCCATCGATATGTATATATGGAGTCGCCTTATTTCCTGCCTACCGAACCAGTGCTCTTCGCCATGCGAACGGCGGCGTTGGCTGGTGTCGATGTGCGCCTGGTAGTGCCTCGCCGTGGAGATGCCAGGTTGGTGGATTTGGCATCTCGCTCGTTCCTGATGCAGGCGATAGAAGCTGGTGTGAAAGTCTATCTCTACGAGGGTGGTTTCAACCACAGCAAGCTGTTGGTGAGCGACGACAACCTCTGTTCGTGTGGCAGCACCAACATCGACTTCCGTAGTTTCGAGAATAATTTCGAGGCGAACGCCTTCTTCTATGGCGAGGCGATGGCACTGCGCATCAAGAGCATCTTCCTGGAAGACCAGTCGAAGTCAGTCTTGGTCGATGACGTGGCTTATTTCATCAAGCGTCCGTTCCTGCAACGGCTCTTCGAGTCGCTCGTCAGACTGCTGTCTCCATTGCTGTAAGTCCGATTGCTGTCTCCATTGCTGTAAGTCTGATAGCTGTCTCCAATGCTGTGAGATAGACAAAACTTGGATAGTCCTGCAACAGTAAAAAACAGAGAAAAGAATCGCAAAGAAAGCCGATTATACCATCGGTCGCCTCTTTGTGGATGGCGAGTATTTTTGCGACACGCTCGAACCTACGTGGCGCAACCTCCTGGGCAATTTTATATTATTTTCTTTGCTGAAAGGTGAAAAATCACGTATCTTGCACATTTTATGTTGCAAACTTGACACCCAATTGTGCTTTTTTGCTTAAATTTGTACCCTGAAACATAACAACAAAACAATAAATACTGAAATCGGAAATGAATAAGAATCTTTTGTGTGTGGCGTTGGCACTGATGGCGAGCATCGGTGCCTATGCCGAAAAAAATACCGTCAGCTCGCCTGATGGTAAGTTGAATGTCGTGGTGGAAGACCATGGCGGCAAACTTTATTATTCCATCGACTATGATGGCAAGCGGATGATGGAAGAGTCAAAACTCGGTTTGCTCACCAATGTCGGCGACTTTAGTCAAGGCTTGGTTTATCAGTCGAAGAAGGAAAACAAGGTGGATGAGAGCTATGACTTGAAGACCATCAAGGTATCGCACGTAGATTATCACGCCAACCAACTCTCTGTGACTTATCTCAATGGGAAGAAGCAGCCGATGACGGTGACTTTCAACGTAAGCGACAACGATGTGGCTTTCCGCTACTCGTTTGAAGCCTGGAAAGGTCAGACACACATGATTGTTAATCAGGAGGAGACGGCTTTCAACCTTCCTAAGAAATCCACCACATTCATCTGTCCGCAGTCGGACCCATTGATAGGGTGGAAGCGCACCAAACCAAGTTACGAGGAAGAGTATAAGGCGGACGCTCCTCTCACCGACAAGTCGAAGTATGGTCGGGGATATACATTCCCTTGCTTGTTCCGTGTTGGCGAAGACGGATGGGCTTTGGTCAGCGAAACGGGCACCCACGGCAACTATCCGGGTTGCCACGTCAGCGACTACGATGCCACGAAAGGCTATCAGGTGGCTTTCCCGATGAAGGAAGAGTCGGACGGCATCGGTTCCACAAGCGCTGTGTTCTCGCTGCCAGGTTCCACTCCTTGGCGCACGGTAACTGTGGGCAAGACTTTGAAGCCTATCGTGGAGACCACCATTCCTTACGATGTAGTGGAACCAAGATTTGCAGCATCGGAAGACTACAAGCCTGGCAGATACACCTGGAGCTGGCTCATCTGGCAAGACAACTCAGCCAACTACAGCGACCAAAAGCAATTTGTCGATTTGGCTGCCAAAATGGGCTATGAATACGTATTGGTAGATGCGCTCTGGGACGTGCAGATGGGCAGGGAAAAAATGGCTGAACTGAGCAAGTACGCACAGAGCAAGGGAGTGAGCCTGATGCTCTGGTACAACTCCAATGGCATCGCCAACGATGCGCCACAAGGACCACGCAACTGCATGGACAACATTGTGGCTCGCAAGAAGGAGATGGCTTGGATGAAGAGCATCGGCATCAAGGGCATCAAGGTCGATTTCTTCGGCGGTGACAAACAGCATACGATGCAGCTCTACGAGGACATCCTCAGCGATGCCAACGACTACGGCATACAGGTCATCTTCCATGGTTGCACGTTGCCAAGAGGTTGGGAACGTATGTACCCTAACTACATTTCGAGCGAGGCTGTCTTGGCTTCCGAGAATGTATTCTTCTCTGAGCATCATGCCAAGCAGGAAGGTTTCCAGCTCACCATGCACCCATTCTGCCGCAATGCCGTAGGAGCAATGGACTGGGGCGGTACCATCATGAACAAGTATCTCTCCAAGGACAACAAGAGCCGCCATCGCCGCTATACATCCGATGTCTTCGAGATGGCTGCCGCCGTGATGAACCAAGCTGCCATCCAGTGCATCGCCATCTATCCCAACAATCTCTCGGAACTTCCTCAGCACGAGATTGATTTCTTGAAGGGCGTTCCTACCACTTGGGATGAGACGAAGTTTGTGGCAGGTTATCCTGGCAAGTATGCCGTGGTAGCACGTCGCCATGGTGACAAATGGTACGTGGCAGGTTTGAACGGCACAGACCAGGTGATGAAACTCAACTTGAATCTGCCGATGCTTGCTGGCAAGAGCGTCACTTATTATTATGAGACGGCTGACAAGGGTGCTAGCAAAGCCTCTAGTAAGGGTTCAAGCAAGGACTCTGACAAAGATGCCAAGAAGTCGCTCTGGCCTGTGTCCCACGTGAAGACCGTCAAGGTCGATAAGAGGGGCAACCTCAAGGTGGAAATGCAGCCTAAGGGCGGCATCATTCTTGAGTGATAAGAAAATAAAGTAGAAAATACCAAGTAAAAAGAGGGTGCGTCATAAGTTTAGATTGTGACACACCCTCTTTGATTATATGCCCTACCGTAACTATCCTTTATTTTTGGTCTTTTTCACATGATATTCTGTCTTTTTCATAATAATAGTACCTTTTCGATTGATAATTACACATTAATTCGTGGCGGTGTCTATAATTTTGCAGCAGATTTCTATCTGTTTATAAGTGTTCTGTTACTTTCTATCGTATTAGGAACCAATAACTGTCAACCATTTAGCAACTAATGGCTATCGCCTATAATGGGTGGAAGTCTGTATTTAACAACCAATAATTATCAACTTATATAAAGATAAAAAGATGATGAAAGTAAATTTGAGAAAGGCAATGATGTTGCTGTTCTGCTTATTGACCGACCTGCTGGGCATCGAGGCTCAGAACTGGGAGGGCAATACTTTGGAGAACATCTTATCGGAAGTAAAAGCTGAGAGTGACAACATTTCTGTATCGGACAAGGACAAAGCCGATACCAAGAAAACCGTGTTCCTTTACAATGTCTCGAAAGGAAAGTTCTTGTATCAGGGCGAGAGCTCGGGTACCCATACCATTTATAACGACGTGGGTATCAGGTGCTGGATTATGAAGAAGACGGAGACCGTGAATGGTGTACAGCAAGACAGGTATTACATTCAAGACGCTTGTGAAAATTCACAGAATTCAGGCAGAGGCAACTTCGTTGGTAACGACAAGGGTGGACGAGGTCCTTTTGTAGATATGTCAGCTACCTCTTGGTTGATAGAACCTATAGAGACTGGTAGCAAGGTGTATTATATCCATAACGAGGACAACAAGAAAGGCTGGACAGGCAAGCAGCGTTATCTCTATGCCAATAAAAATGACCGTAATGTGTATGCTGATCCTAAGGAGGGATATAGCTCAAACGTTACAGAAGAGTCAACTCAATGGATGTTCGTGACAGAGCAAGACCTGCTGGATCAGTATAAGAAGACAACCGTAGAGTTAGGGGGAAACCCAGCCGATGCCACCTTCTTGTTGGCAGACCCAGATTTTCATCGTTACAGCAAGGAACAGGACAAATGGACATGGACTCCTGCAACTGGCTCCCAAGGAAATCTCTTTATAGGTATCAATAAGCATTATCAGAAATATGATGCTACACAAGGCACATATATATGGGAAGCGGGTAAAGACAAAGACCAAGCTGGTGATGACGTCAACGAAGGAAAGTATTGGTCTGCCAAAATCATCGGTGGTGCGGGCACCATGTCGCAAACCTTGACCATCAAGAAGAGTGGCTGGTATCGCATACAGTGCCAAGGTGAGTATTATGCTCCCAATGCCAAGGAAGACCAAACCGCATTCCTCTTCGCCGAGACTGAGGAAAACAAGACCAGCAAGCATATCTACATCAAGGCTCCTTTGAGAACGACATCCAGTCAGATAACAGAGTTTTCCAAGACCACGACAGGGAATAATGTGGAAGGAGATAACTATTATACAAATTTCGGCAATTACACCAATACCTTGATGATTTATGTGGATTGTGGCGCCGACCACTCCAACCCTACGAACCTGACCTTGGGCATCAAGGTGGAGGGCAGCAATGTGACTCCCGAGACGGGTGTGGCTGCCGATGCCTTCCGTATGCAATACTGCGGCATGCCAGATGAACACTACTTGGTATTGGACGAGAATTTCACCAACTTCGACTATATCACGGAGGAGAATCCAGCCAAGGAATACACCAACTCCATCCTATATTTGCACCGCAGCTTGAAGAAAGACATCTGGAACACCATCATCCTGCCTGTCAACTTGACTGCCAGCCAGTTTAACGACACATTCGGCGTACAGGCGAAGTTGGCGAGATACAATGGCGTGAAAGACAACCGCTTGCAGTTTATCGTGCAAGATGACAAGAGCATCTACGACACGGACGAGAAAGGTCCGTTCCTCAAGGCAAACACACCTTATATCGTCCGTCCTACCATCGCGCCAGAGCATGAGGCTCCTTACTCTTACGATACTACTGTCGGGACGGATGCTACGAAAGAAACGATTACGGTAGGTACTCCTTACTACGTAATCAACAACGTAGCCCTGGACAAGGATAATCTTGCCAACAAGGTGGTGGAATCATCCGTTGACAAAGGTACTCAAAAGGATGGTTATGGCTTCGAGGGCATCCTGGTGCAGGATTACCAAACTGTAGATGGCAAGAACAGTTTCATAGATGGCGCACACCTTTTGAAAGGTGATTATACGTTCAACCAAGGCAAGCTCCATCAGTTTAAGGCAGACTATGGCATGAAGGGCTTCCGTGCCTGGTTCCATCCTGTAGATGGAAATTCTTCAGCATCCAAACTCTTGAATGTGGAAATCAACGGCGTGCAGGGTGAGGAAGTCACGGGCATCGATGCCGTGGAGGCTGGTGATATGGATACAGAGAACGTAGCCTCTCGTGCCATCTATAACCTGAGTGGGCAGAAGATAAATGTGAGCAGTATTGACGAATTGCCAAGTGGAATCTATGTTGTCAACCACAAGAAATACGTCATTAAGTAAAAGGAAAACTAACTATGTCAACTATTCTAAAATATAAAAATTAAAGATGATGAAAAAGAATTACGTAGCTCCAGAAACTGCCATCTTGCAGTTTCTGGATAGAGATGTATTGTGTAATGGCGGATTGACAGGATGGTCGGCTAATAACGAGTCGGATGATTCACTTGATAGCACTGGTGACTTGGATTCGGATAAAGACCCTGAGTATGGAGTCGCAGGTTCCAAGAAATTCAATGCTTGGAGCACTTGGGACGAGTAAAAAAGGAATCTTTTACTTATACAATATAAACGATAGAAGAGGTGCAAGCACTCTAGCGAGAGATAGCTGGCACCTCTTTTTGGGATAAAAAATCAGAAAACTTGCCGAAAGATTTGCGATTGTGAGAAGAATGTTGTATCTTTGCTCCCGAATCGCAATAGTGCGAAAACAACTTAACTTTACATTTATATGTCGAGGTACATCAACCCATTCACCGACTGGGGCTTCAAGCGCCTGTTCGGTCAGGAGTTCAGCAAGGATTTGCTGATTAGTTTCTTAAACGACTTGTTCGAGGGCGAGCTCCACATCAAGGACGTGACCTTCAAGGACAAGGAGCAGTTGGCAGACACGAAAGACTTACGTGGCTGCATCTATGATGTGTTTTGCGAGACGGACGATGGCAAGCATTTCATCGTCGAGATGCAAAACAACAGGACGGTCAACTTCGTCAACCGCACGCTGTGCTACGCCAGCAAGGCTATCACAAGCCAGAGGGAGAAGGAGAAGACCAAGGACGAGCCAACCTTCTATGAGTTGGTGCCGGTATATGTCGTCAGTTTCATGAACTTCCTGCCTCATGCGGA
>DKCU01000036.1 GCA_002451555.1 Candidatus Segatella albertsiae | reverse complement strand
GGCACATCGTAAGCCGCACTACCTATCATATAGCGAGAACCATGTCTGCCATAATGGCTCAAATAGAAAGGTTTATATCCCTTGGGAGCAGGAGTCAACTGCTTCTGAGGTCCACGATAAGCCACATAGTTACTGGCCGAGAGCGTAATGTCTCGTTTGAAATCCTCCTGTGGAGTTTGAGCCTGCATCTGAGCAGACACCATCAAAGGCATCGCCAAGGTGAAAGCCGTTTTCAAAAAAATATTCTTTTTCATCATATAATTTAATATGCTATAAGATTCTTCACTCTTCACTTAAATTCAGTTCCAATTCATGATTTTGCGGAGGAATGGCAATAATTCACCAGCCATTTTCTGATGCTGAAGCTTGCTTGGATGCCAGCTGGCACCATACCCCAGGTCGCCTGTTTGGAAAGTGAAATCAAAGCGATAGATATCCTTGTCGCCCTTCGCCTTCTTTATCAATTTAAGATTTCCCTTCTGGTCCTTCACAAAGTTTCCCTTCTGGTCCTTCACGTAATTGTTAGCCAGTGTAAATCCTTTCTCATTGGCATCCTTGCAAATCCTATCGAGCACAGCTTTCTGCTCGTTGCTCTCCTTCTCGCCCAACATAGGTCCAGTTATCAAGACTATCTTAGCATTGGGATATTTCGTGCGAACCGTCTTCAAGAACATACGATAGTTCTTCTCATAGAGATGGATATCATAGTTATTGGTAGAAAGGTCGTTGGTACCCAGGTTGATACAAACGAGCTGAGGCTGATATTTAGCGAAATCCCATTTCTCGTCGTGCTTATTAAATAAGGTGTACTCATATTGCCAAGGCATATTTTCGGCAGAGCCAGCCTTCGGACCATCATAATTGCGATATACGCCGATGCCACTTCTTGAAATGGAAGTATGCTGTGCCCTCAAGCTATCGCTCACGATATTGGCATAAGTGAGCCAATGGTTCTCCGTCTCGTCCTCGAAAGGATCTGTCATCACGATACTTTCCACACCATAGCCACAAGTGATGGAATTGCCGATGAACTCAATCTTTCGCTCAGGCAAAGCAGGAGCCTCAACAAGTTTGCACTCCTTGTCGAGCACAAATCCCTTGAATTCAGGGTTACGGAACAATCCTTCTATCACATACATCATCTTTACGTGATGCACGCCTTGCGCCAAAGCCGCAGCCACGGTGACCACCGAGTCTCGTTCGGCGTTGAATCCCACCTTAAAAGGCTCGCATCCATCCACCTGCGCCATGAAATATCCCGTCATCGGACGGCAAATCATCTTCAGTGAAGTTCCCTCGAAAGTTGCATGGATAGTAGTGCCTGGGAAGTTGAAACTAGCCACGTCTGGATTCTTGGCAAAGCTCACACGCCCCACATACTGAATCATCGGACTAGAAGCCTTCACCATGTTTCCCTCTATAGGAAGTGTAGTGGAAGGTTTCAGATTGCCAGCCCCTGCCGACACGCTCACAAGCATAGCAGCCAAGCCCAGAACAACCTTTCTGCCTTTCATCATACTTGACATTAACATTGTTTTCTTCATTGTCATAAATGCCTTTGTTTTTTAGTTGTTAGTTGTTATTAGCTATTTCTTAAGTTTTTCGGTTACGGATGAAACATCCATAAAAGTTGAGCCTTAATTGCGTGCAAAATTAGCACAAAATATCGAAAAGAGCAAACAATCGTAACTTTTTTTGCCCTTTTCTTCTTTTTATTCAAATAAAAGTTGTATCTTTGCACCCACAAATGCGCTTGTGGCGAAATTGGTAGACGCGCTAGACTTAGGATCTAGTGGTTTAGGCCGTGTAGGTTCGAGTCCTATCAGGCGCACCCGAGAAAATCCTAACTGCTTGGAAATAAGCGGTTAGGATTTTTTAGTTTATGAAATTGCCGAGTTTTTGCCGAGTTATATAGGCACTATTTTATTTAGAAAACTCGAAGATTATCGGATATTTTGACAAAAGTTGTAACTTTCTCAATATTTCACAAAATAACATTCCACAACTTAACTTCTCATATAGGAGTACCATCTATCAAGTTTACACCAACAAAGCTTATTCGTCAAATGTGTGTGTAGGTATTTTTAGCAAAAAAAGAATAATTCACTTAGAAACTACATTTTTATTCAAGATATATGCTTTATTTTCAAAGAACTCTCCACTACTTGTGTCGCTTTAGCCAATGCACAAGGAGGACAAATAATGATTGGCGTAGAAGACAAGACCAAGAAGCCAGGTCCCAATCAAGTTATTCCACAAGAAGAGGCAAATAGTGCCGTCACAAGATTGCGTGGACTTTGCTTCAACGTTGGTCTTGCAGTGGGCGATGTATGCGCAGATGAAACTGGTAGCCAGCACTTTGCTATCACTGTTTTCCCTTCACTTCATTCCTACGCAACCACTTCTGATGGCAAGATGTATATCCGTGTCGCAGACAAATGCGAGCCCGTACGTAGTGAAGACATCCAGCGTGTAGGAGAAGAAAAGGGTGCTTTCCAATGGGAACTTGTGCCAACACAGTTTGAGTTGGAAGCTGAGAACAAGGCAAACCTCTCTAAATTTGCCAATGACATTCGACAATCTGACAGAGTGAAGCAACATATCAAACAACTCGACGATATGGAAATTGGCGAGCAGTACCATCTCCTTGATGGCAATAAGATGACAAACCTTGGCGTACTTTGGATAGGTACTGCCAAGCAACGCAGCCGCATTTGCTATCCAATCACTGTTCAGTATATTGTATATGATGAATTGGAGAACAAGACAAATAAATTGGAATGGCGTGACAACACGCTTAACCCAAAGGAACTTTTGGAAGATATCATGGACAAGGCTGTAGAATTGACCTATAGCTACGAGATGCCTAATGGACTCTTCCGTAAGACAGTGCGCTATTATAACGAGAACTTAATCAGAGAGTTGCTTGTTAATAGTTTGGCTCATAGCTCAAGAACCATCTCTAACGACATCACCATCAAAGTATATCCAGGTTATATCTCCATCTCCAATCCTGGCGGTCTCCCTTTAGGTGTAACCAAAGACAACATCCTTCACACCAAGCATAGACGTAACCCAAACATGATAGAGATACTGACAGCACTCGGATTGATGGAAGGCGAGGGTTCTGGCTATGATTTAATTTATGAGTTGGATGCTGTTGAAGCGAAGAAGCAACCAGAGATAGAATCTACTTTCAATACTGTCACAGTTTATCAAAGTGCAGAAATTACTGATAAAGAAGTAATACGACTCATGGATTATGTTGACCATAATTACCAACTCTCCCAAAAGAACAAGATTGCTTTCGGTATCATAGCAAGGGAGAAGCGCATACCTTCAACCGACTTATCTAAAATTCTCCAGTTATCTGCAGAAGAACGATTGAGAAGCTATATCGACAACTTAGACAAAAATCATCTGATAACAAAAGGTGGTGTTAAGAAAGGCTCATATTTTCAAATCAATGCAACTTTGCTGAAAAATGCAAAATCTAACATTGTCACTAGTTTGAAGACTATAGAACCATATGTGCTTAAAGCACTAATTATGGAAGATCTCCGTGTTCATCCTTTGAGTAAAATATCGGATATTGCAGAGCGTATTCCTGATATAGATATGAAAGAGCTTCGAAAGGCACTCTATTCTATGGTTGGAAAAGAGATTGAGAAAGAGGGTACTCGCTTTGACAGTAAATATTACATAAAATAATGGCATAAAAAAAAAGTTTGAAAAAGAAAAATATGTTAAAATTACTATATCTAATTCATTATCAACGCTTTTCTTTTTCAACTTTTCTTTTTTAGCTTCTCTTTTTTCATAAAAGAAACTTTAATTAGCAATATAAACATTGAACATAAAAAGTAAAATATATTTATAATATTAGAAAAACTCCTCACTAATCTGCTTGACAGATTAGACATAATTGACGAAGATGGAAAAGGTACTATCATCGAAGTACAAAATAAATAAGTTATCACATCAGATAGGTCAACTAAAAAGTGACCTATCTGATGCTGTTAATGAACGTATTCTCTAAGATGCTTGCTCAACAACATCAAACACCTTTTCGTTCATCTTCTGCTCATTTATTACAAGGGTAACATTCTCTTCACCCACACCTTGTGGCTTCCATTTCCCCTCGACTGTATCGGCGACTGGTCATCGGATGTCATCTTACGAAGTTCCAAGGAAGCCGCCGTATGACTCATATTGTTGATGCTGGCATAATCGGCAAGGGTGATAAGACCGTCTCGCTCTATCACCTTCATGGCACGGGCGATGCGCTCCTCCTGGGTATATACCTCCTTGCGAATCACCTTTACACCACCCATGTCTCTTTCCAAATCCCTGTCGGTTGCTCGTTTCACTTGCTTTACGAGTTCTGGGTCCGACTTGAAGTTGACATTCTTCACGCCCACCTTGCGATAAATCATCTTGTCATCATCGCCTTGCATCTCCTTAGACTTATCATCCTCGAAGTCAAGCGACAAGGAGAAGGTACCGATGCCATCCAACTTGACATTATATCCCATGGAAAGCAATTCCACCAACATATCGCCTACATCCATAAGAACACCCTCTATCATACTTGGCGACCAAGTACGACGATACAACTTCATCTTCTCAATCATGTCGGCAGTTGACAGGGTTCTGTTAATCACCAACTTCGGATAAACTCTCCTTTTGCCTACATTGCTCAATGCAGGCAACTCTTGTAACTTGTACTTAGTCATAGATCATTCCTTTCTTTGTTATTAAGTTTATATTTTATCGTTATTAAGTTCATGCTTCATGCCTTGGCACTTATCGACAAACCCTTATAAAGGTTTCGTACAAAGGCTCTGCCTCTCCATTCAAAGACTTTGAATATAGAAACCAAGTCTTTGTCTGTACAGTCAAAGACTTCGAATGAAGCTTTCAACGGCACAAAGATACAACTTTATCTAGGGAAAAGCAAGACTTCTTCCATATTTAACAAAAATATATAGCATATTTATAGGGAAACGCAAATGGGAGAATGTCATGAGAGTCTATATAACCCCCAAACAGATGAACAAAATATATTCTTTCATTTGAAAAGGTATTAGATTTGTATTTTTTCCAATAATTATTTGGAAGTTATCTGTTTTTTTTGTAGATTTGCAAACGAGATGACATATTCTGCAAAAGAGACGACTCTCAACAAGCAAAAAACTCAGAAGAAATAACTATGACCAAGAATGACGACAAGACTAACTTGAAACAAGGAATGATACTCCGTATCTTCCGTTTCTATTATGACGGATTTAGGACGATGACCATCGGCAAAACACTGTGGGCCATCATCCTCATCAAACTTGCCATCATTTTCCTGGTGCTAAAAATCTTCTTCTTTCCCAACTACATCGACAAGCACGCACAAAAACAAAGCAAGGCCGACTTCGTATCCGAGGAAATGCTAAACAGATAATCATTACACCTTTATATGACAATACATCAACAATCATAATCAAAAACATTACGCTATGATGACAAACCTATTATTAGACATCACATCCGCTACCATTGACTGGTCAAGAGCTCAGTTTGCGCTCACCGCCATCTATCATTGGCTATTCGTCCCACTCACCCTGGGACTGGCGGTTATCATGGGTATCGCAGAAACTTGTTACTACCGCACTAAGAAACCATTTTGGAAAGACGTGGCTCGGTTCTGGCAAAAACTCTTCGGCATCAACTTCGCCATGGGTGTTGCCACAGGCATTATCCTGGAGTTTGAGTTCGGCACCAACTGGAGCAACTATTCTTGGTTCGTGGGCGACATCTTTGGCGCTCCACTCGCCATCGAGGGCATCCTGGCATTCTTCATGGAGAGTACCTTTGTAGCGGTCATGTTCTTCGGTTGGAACAAGGTGAGCCGTGGGTTCCATCTTGCCTCTACTTGGTTGACTGGATTAGGAGCCACCATTTCTGCCTGGTGGATTCTGGTAGCCAACTCATGGATGCAATATCCAGTAGGACAGACCTTCAATCCCGACACCATGCGATTTGAGATGACCTCATTCTTGGATGTCGCCCTCTCCCCTTTCGCCATCAATAAGTTTACCCATACCGTCACCTCATCCTGGATTGTCGGCGCAGCCTTCGTGGTGGCAGTAAGTTGCTGGTATCTATTGAAGAAGCGGGAAACCGAACTGGCTAAATCCAGCATCAAGATAGGGGCTACCGTAGGCCTCATCGCCACTTTGTTGGCTGCCATGACTGGTGACAACTCCGCCTACAAAGTGGCACAAGTGCAACCGATGAAGCTGGCGGCCATGGAAGCTCTATACAATGGCGGCAACGAGGAAAGCCTGACTGCCATTGCGCTCGTCAGCCCATTCGGACAACCCGACTTCGAGAAAGAGAAAGAGCCTGCCATGCGCATTGCCATCCCCAATATGCTCTCCTTCCTCGCCACTCGCACAGCAGATGGTTACGTGCCAGGCATCAACGACATCATCAAAGGGTATCCGAAACCTGACGGCACCCGAGAGCCTTCCTTCGAAGAGAAAATAGCAAGAGGCAAAAAGGCAATCGCAGCCTTGCAGACTTATCGAAAGAACATGAATCAGCCAGGGGGTGAGGAAATCTCCAATGCCCAGTTGCCAATTCTACAGGAGAACATGAAATACTTCGGCTATGGCTATATCAAGGATGCCAAGGAACTGGTGCCTAACATTCCTATCTGCTTCTATGCCTTCCGAGCCATGGTGGGAGTGGGATGCTTGCTCATTCTCTTCTTCGCCATCTGCCTGTTCATGGTCTATAAGAAAGAAATCAGCCACTATCGCTGGTTGCTCCTATTGGCGATCGCCATGTTGCCTTTGGCCTACATAGCCTCTGAGTCGGGCTGGATTGTGGCAGAAATTGGACGCCAACCTTGGACCATCCAAGATCTTCTGCCAGTCAATGCCGCCGTATCCGACATCGAGGCAGGTAGCATCGCCACCACATTTTTCATCTTCCTCGTCCTCTTTACCACGATGCTTGCCGTGGAAATCAACATCATGGTGAAGCAAATCAAGAAGGGACCAGAATACCACACGATGCCCGAATACAAAACAACACATTAAAACCAAAAGACTATGACATACGATTTTTTGCAATCATATTGGTGGTTCCTCGTATCGATGCTTGGAGCCTTGTTGGTGTTTCTCCTATTTGTACAGGGAGCCAACACTTTGATTTTCTGTCTTGGAAAAACTGAAGAGGAACGTCGTCTCATCATCAATTCCACTGGCAGGAAATGGGAGTTTACGTTTACCACGCTCGTCACTTTCGGAGGAGCATTCTTCGCCTCCTTCCCACTTTTCTATAGTACCAGTTTCGGCGGTGCCTACTGGCTATGGATGATGATATTGTTCTCATTCGTCATCCAGGCTGTGAGCTATGAATTCCAGAACAAGATAGGTAACTTCCTCGGTGCAAAGACTTTCCAAGTTTGCCTTATCATCAATGGCATCGTGGGGCCATTGTTGCTTGGAGGAGCCGTGGCAACCTTCTTCGATGGCAGCAACTTTCTCATCGACAAAGGCAATATCACCGATGGACTACAGCCGGTCATCAGCCGATGGGCAAACGCCAGTCACGGACTGGATGCGCTGCTCGATCCTTGGAACGTGGTTTTAGGTTTGGCGGTATTCATGTTAGCACGCATCCTGGGCATGCTCTACATCAAGAACAACATCGACCATTCCGCCATCCAAGAGCGATGCACCAAGCAGTTGCCGCTCAACGCCCTTCTCTTTCTCTTGTTCTTCTTGCCATTCCTCATCCATCTATTGGTAAAGGACGGATATGCCTACGATGCCACTACAGGTGCCATCACCTTAGAAAGCATGAAGTATCTGAGCAATCTCTTGGAGATGCCTTATCTCCTTTGCCTTCTCCTCATAGGAGTGCTGCTCGTCTTATGTGGCATCTTCAAGGCTTCACGGGATATAGCTTATCGCAAGGGCATTTGGTTTACTGGCATCGGAACCATACTGACTGTCTTGGTGCTTTTCTTGATTGCCGGATGGAATGGTACAGCCTATTATCCATCGAATGTGGATCTCAATGCCTCGCTCACCCTCAGCAATAGTTGCAGCAGCGAGTTCACCCTCCGCACCATGTCGATAGTCTCCTTGCTCATCCCGTTTGTATTGGCATACATCGTCTATGCCTGGAGAGCGATAGACAAAAGATGCATCACACAAGAAGAAATTGAAAAAGAAGAAGCCTACTAAACAAAATTTCCTCCTCATTGAAACCAACATCATTCGTTTCAATGAGGAGGAAAAACTTTTTGCTCTTTTTACATAAGAACAGCTACTTGCCCTCCATCCAACTCTCCAACTTCTCCTGCGCCTCCCGCATGTCCTTCTCAAAGTTGACATGGTCCACCAAAAAATCCTTGCGGTCACCTGCCAACAAGGCATAGAGTTGAGGATTCATTTCCTCCACATACTGGCTGATGGCATACTCTATGTCATCCTTCTGCATCGGGTTATTGGAAAACTCATAAACCCGCAACTTCTGATGGATGAAACAATAAGCAGACTCGATGCTATCGCTTGTTATATTATCATTCATATTCCTTTTTTATTTGCAAAAGTAAAAAGAAAAACCTAAAAAGCCATGCAAACGCACCACTTTTTAGGTTTTATTCTATTTTTCCGTCTGCCATCCGAGAACATTACTCATGGGCGACAAACTTTATCGTATGATTTTTACAGCTATTCCGACATCATCGTAACCTCCACTCGGTGGTTCTGCTTCAAGATGTCTTTCGCCATCTGCTGTACATCAGCAGCCGTCAAAGCATCCACCATCTTGCAGTAGTCCTTGTCGAAGTCAGCATCATCTTCGAGCTGGTGCCAGACGACATAGCTCCAATAGTCGTTGGTGATGGCCATCTGCCCATATTGCTTCTTCAGATACTTCTTCACCTTGTCCATGCTGCTTGCCACAGGTCCATGGTCGGCGATGTTCTGGAGTTGCTTGTAGATGATAGGATTCAGCTCCTCGTAACGCTTAGGGTCGCTCTTGTAGGAGATGCGAACCAAGGCATTCGGGTTGTCATCCTTTTCAAGATTGAAACTCACACTCACGCCATAAGTACCTCCCTTCTCCTCACGCACGGAGTCTGTATAAGCTATCTGGAGAACACGGGTCAAGACATCGAGCGTCAAGTCGTTCTTCGGAGTGAATGGCACATTGCCTGTATAGAACACGCTCACATTGGCAAGCGGAGTCGATTGCTTGTGCACGAACTTCACCACCTCGTTCTTCTTCACGAGCTGAGGCACGTTCACCTTGTTTGTCTTCTCAGCCTTGTGGGTAGCAGGCAAAGTGGCGAGATACTGGCAGAGCAACGGACGGAGCTGCGCCATATCGACCTTACCGATGAAGACGGTCTTGAAGTTGCTGGCATCGCTGAAGCGCTCACGATAGATTTCGAAAATACGGTTATAGTCCGCCTTCTCTGCCACCTCCTTGGTCACGGGAGCCATACGAAGGTTGTGGTCGTAAAGCGTAGCCGAGAGGGAATCGTTATAGACCACCTTCGAACTGGCGTTGCGGTTCTTCAAGAGCGACAAGGTGCGGTTCATCAAGCCCTCGAAAGCCACACTGTCCTTGCGAGGAGCGGTGAAATAGAGATGAGCCAACTGGAGCATCGTCTCCAAGTCCTTCACCGACGAAGTGCCTGTGATACGCTGTCCCTCGCTGTTGATGGATGGAGCCAACTTCAACGACTTGCCAGCCAACGCCTTGCGAAGACGAATGGCGGTGAAGTCGCCCACCCCCGCCTCGGTAATGGCACTCGACAACAAGGAGAAGTTAGGGATGTCCTTGTCATCATAAACAGAGGTTCCCCCCTCTCCTCTCATGCTCATCGTCACTTGGTCGGCTTGGTAATCGGTGGATTTCACATACACCTTCATGCCATTGCTCAAGGTTATCTCGGTCATGCCAAACTTACCGTATGGCTTCTCCGAAACAATCTTTCCTGGCGTAGGAAGAGTAGCCATCAAGGTAGTAGGCACAGTCTCCTCCTGATAAGCATCGTATGACTTCTGCTGGGCGGCAAGCACGGTATTCTCGATTTCCGATTCCGTAGGAATGACAAAGCCATCCTTGTCAGGACCGTACATCACGAACACCTGGTTCTTGTCGGTGATGATGTCGCCCACCTGCTTGTTGACCTCGTCGAGGTTCACCTCGCCATCGAATTGCTTCACCAACTGGAGGTTGTAGTCAGGAGTCAAGATAGGTTCGGCATCCAAGAAATTGTTGACGCACTGGCTCACATAGTGGGAGTTCTTGTAGTCCTTCTCCATCTTCACCTGTCGCTCGGCGGCATTGAGATAGAGTTTCTTGGCACGCTCCAACTCGCTCTCAGTGAAACCATGCTGGCGGGCACGCTCCACCTCGCCCACAGCCACGGAGATGCCACCCAAGACATTATCTTGCTTGCAACTGATGCTCAAGCTGAAGGCATCCTTGGTACGAGATACGAAGAACTCGCCATTCTTCACCGTCGCACTCATGAAAGGAGGGTTGGCCACTTGTTTCTTTTCCGAGAGACGACCGTTGAGCATATAGGTAATCAAACCGCTGATATAATCCTCGCGCTGATACTTCACTGTATTTTTCAAGCTATCGGGAGTCGTCTCGCTCTTCATGTAGAGATGGCCGAGTATGATAGGCTGCTCCTTGTCCTTCTCGATAGCGATGATCATCTTATCGTTGTCGGTGACAGGATAGTAGATGCGCTCGGCAGGATTTTTGTGAGCCTTGATTTTGCCGAAAAGCTTTTGTATCTTCTGCTCCATCTTATCCACATCGAAGTCGCCCACCACCACGATGGCTTGCAAGTCCGGGCGATACCATTTCTGGTAGTAGTCACGGAGGTCTTGGTATGGGAAGTTATCCACGATGTCCATATTGCCGATAGGCAGACAGTCCTCGTACTTGCTGCCCTTGTAAATCTTAGGCATCACGTTCTCCATCATGCGCTGCATCGCCATACCCGTTCGTCGGTTGCGCCACTCCTCGTGGATGACACCACGCTCCTTGTCTATCTCCTTCGGTTCGAGGTTGATGTACTGGCTCCAGTCGTTGAGCACGAGGAGACAGGAGTCGATGATGCCCTCACGCTTAATGGGAGCGGAACCGATGTGATAAACCGTCTGGTCAACGGAGGTATAGGCATTGAGGTTGGCACCGAACTTCACGCCGATGGTCTCGCACCAAGGCACGATGCCGAGTTTCTTGCCCTTGCCCGGGAAGTGCTTCGTGCCGTTGAAAGCCATGTGTTCCAAGAAGTGAGCCAAGCCACGCTGGCGAGGTTCCTCCAAGATGGAGCCCACACGCTGTGCTATATAGAAGTCGGCAAGACCTGCCTCCTTCGCATTATGACGGATGTAATAGGTAAGTCCGTTCTTCAACTTGCCTTGGCGGATGGACGCATCCTGCTCCACATTCTGAGCGAATGTGGAGAGCGGGATAGCGGAGAGGAGGAACAGACCTAAGAATTGTTTCTTCATAAAAGTTTTGTTCTTTAAATATTAATAATGTATGATTCGAGTTTCAGAAATGAGATTGTATTACTTGACAACCACTTTCTTGCCACCTACCACATAGATGCCTTTTGCTAGACCTTGGGCAGCCTCAGCAGAAACATTCTGCTTTACGCGAATGCCATTGAGAGAATAGACATCAACCTTGTCGGAAGTATTGACAGACGAAGAGATATTCTTGATGGCTGTTGGAACATCATTGATGGAATAGCTATAATAAGCTGCCGCAAAAGCGCCAAAAGTAAAAGTCTTATCCGTACCTGTGAATGTATGGGTAGCTTTTCTGCCACGGCTCATCAGAATCAATTGATTTCCATCAGCAAGCAAAGGAGCCACGTCACTTCCTGCAGTTGTCAGTAAAATCTGAGTTTGCAACGCCATATTATCTTTGGCAAATGGGAACAAATAAGCAGTTCCTACTCCACCCACCATTACATAGCCATAGGCATAAATCGTCTTGTCTCCATTATAAACACCTTGATAACTGCTAATGCCTTCATTATTTACAACCATAGACAACACCTTTCCTGTTGTTGCATCTACCTTTATAAGGTATCCTTTCAATTGAGTTGCTTCTGTATTCACCGTTATTCCATCTGCAGCCAATCCTCCATTAAGAGCACCTGTCAAATAAAGATTATCACCAATCATATTCATAGCCTTATTTTGGATTACAAATCTTGAAGCCGAATTTGCTGTTACAGCAAACGTATTGACATAGTCAACCGTAAAATCCGAAGTACTGAGCGCAGCCACATAAGGCGTCTGATAACTATCATTAGCAAGAATAGCCTTACCACCAAGAGTGTATCCCTCACCTTGCACACGTCCGTCCACATACAGTTTTCCATTCTTTTCTATCATCTTGTCGATATACGCCATAGTACAAGTTCCTTCTCCAACTATACTATTTACATAATAGCCATCCTTATCCAACTTTGCCAGGAACAAGTCACCCACAGAATTTTGCGTGTTGAAATAAGAGTCAGGAGTATTCTTTGCAGTCAATGTCACTGTTGTATTATCTACTTTTGCAAACACCAAGGTAGTACGGAAGTTACCCCCCAAATAAATATTGTCATCGGCATCTACCACACAACTATTAACATAAGCATTATCTGTCGTAAATTTACCAGAATACTCCTTCACTTGTCCACTAATAATACGATTCCAAGCTACCGTTCCATCCGCAGTGATCTTCAATACAGAGAAACGGTATTCACCACTTGTCGTCTTAGGATCATTGATGATGGTAGAAGCACCTTTTGCGTCAATAATCTCCAATAGATTTGTCAAACCTTCCGCTGCATCCCAAGCACGAGACTTCACTACAGCTATCACACCACCATCTGAAGTTGATGCTAAATTTATAGAACTCACATCACCTTTCTTGGTATAAAGGCTCCAAGCTACGGTACCATCCTTGCCCACTTTCTGCAACATTAAGTTGTTGTTGTTTGAAGCATGAGCACTGCCTTCTATACCTTCCATAACAACACCATCAAACGACACTTTCACATTATTTGCCTTTGTCGCGAAAGTTGTTGCCATATAATAGCTTCCATCTGTGGACATTGCTGAGCCAAACACATTCGCACCAGCACCTCCTTCCACACTATGTGCCCAATTGAAGTTTACCGGGCTCTGCGCTTCTTGCGCACTTACAGTGCCTACCCAAGCAAGCACTGCCATCAACAAAAGAGTAATCTTTTTCATACGCTTATTCATTTTAAATTTATATTTTTTATTTATAATTTGCTCTTTATCAATTATTCATCGTTCATTATAAATGCTACATTACCTAAAACTTCACACCCACCGACACTTGCAACGAGTTCTGATGCTCTGTCTCCATGTAATGAGCATACTGCCACCCGATGCGGCCGAAAGGGATGAAACGCTTATTCTTGGTATATCCAGCCTCAACCATGGCATTTACAAATTGTCGATCGCTGCCCAAGTAATCGTAGTAATGCTCCACTGGAGTGAGCAAGGTACAGTTGGCTTCTTCGTCGGAAAGATAGAGATCACTTGATGTACTCCACTGATATTCCGCAGAAAGATTCACCTTCAGTTGCCAATCCTTAGCATTTATCTTGCTCATCAATGACAAACCATTCACCCAAGCATCCCCCTCCAAATCACGATAAGGAGAGTCATAACTTTCTTCCCAACTATCATATCGAGCATTCCAATTGATGGCAAACTCGGAGTGATTGCGAGCAAGATGCCGATACCCTAGCTCTGTGGAAAAGCATGCCTTGTCTGCCATGTAAGGAGCCATCGTAGAAATCTGGGGATATACATTGTCTTGCGCCGTACCGAAGATATTCTCCCTGCCACGACGGCAAACCCACTCCTCCGCCAAGTTCCAGCCGAAGACATTTCGCTCGCCCCTTGTACTATATCCAAAACTTATCTTTTCCTTATACTCCTTGATATTAGCCATTGGAAGTTCATTGAGCGTAGAGATAATCTTGTCGATGTCGAGATAGCCATACTCGGCATGAGCGAACCATCCTTGCCCATTTACTCGCGACCAATCCACGACACCTCCCACCCCATATCCTTTATAATAGGTGGAAGTATTCATGCCACGAAACCGATAGTAGTCATACCCCAAGCCTGTGAGATGATAGAGGGTAGGTACGCTCACCTCATTGTAGAGTTTCACCTCGTTGGTTTGCTTGTACTTGCGAGCGTCAATAGCCAATCCCAGCACATAACCGTCACGTGGATTTCCCAAGCGATAGGAAACGGCAATGCTTGCCTTTAGGTAGCCAGACAAGTTTTTCGGACGTGGATCACGGGTACGATACTCCATCAAGGCATCATAAGAACCCTCTGCCGCCATATTCCATCTGCCCAAAGGATAAGAGAAGCCACCCAAAAAGTGGTAACGCTCTTGCTTCGACTTACCACCAACCGTATCTGCCATCAGATAAGGATAAAGCAGTTCGAAGTCGGAAGTCTCACAAAACTGGATGTTCCTCGTACTTCCATTATTATAGTATGCCTCTCCCCAAAGGGTTGTCTTTCCCTTCCGCAAGAAGGCATCCACGTCGGCAAAGACACGACTGTGACCATCCCCCTGCTCCAATCGCATCGGAGTCGTGGCATGGCGATAGTCATACCCCACACTCACCTCGGTTTGCGAGGCTCTATCTTGGTAGTTCTTCATGGCAGGGTTGAAGAAGATGTCATCATTGACCTGAGCTTGGGCAACGTGACACATACCTACCATCCATGCCATGATTAAAACATATCTCATTTTCATCTTTATCTTCAAAATTCAACATTCTAAATTCAACACTCAGCATCACTTTGCTTTCCTGCCATCATAAGTTTCAACTGTAGCCCGATTACCCTTGGTATCGATTGCCGAACGTTGCTGTTCGATGAGCGAAGGAATGCTAGTATCATTGAAGTCCTCCGACGAATTATTGGTGTCTTGCAGGTGCATCGTGCCATCCTCGTTGAGATACTGCATCTTGCGGCGCACGCTGCGGAAGAATCGGCTGTCATCGTTCTTCACCTTACTGCAATACGCCCATCCTGCGTCTACCGACGGAGGCAAAGTGTTCCATTTACGCTCGCTCTCCACCGACAAGTTGACTCCATCCACTATCCATGAATTAGGTATCTTGTAGGCTTCTTGCGACATATAGAATGTACCCGCCACCGTCTGCATCACGTAATCATATTTATAATGATATTTCTTCAAGTATGCTTCCTTTTCCAGAGGAATGCGAGCCAAGGCATAAGCCTTGTAACCCTGCTTGTGCAAAATAAAAATGCTCTGCGTATAGCAATACCACTTGTCGAGGTTAGGTACCGTAGGACTGTCGATGTCCATGTTACTTGCCGAACTTGACTCGTCATACCATTCGAAGTCGGCATGACTCAAGTCGAAGGACAAGGGATTGGCTGTACGATGGTCTATGCCCACATCACAGAGTACAATGCTCTCCCCTGGCTTGACAGGATGTTCATTGCCACTGCCAGGAATGACATAGATGGCATCCACCGTCATGGTATCCTTGCGAATGTCGGGAGTATATTGCCAATATTGGGTGGAGTTGAACTTCGCCTCCACCAACGCCAAGCCATCGGCATAGAGTACGTGGTCGGCGTTGTTGTATATCTTCACGTAACCATCCCCAATGTAAGAAGAACCCGTAGAGCGAAGCGTACCGGCAAAGAAAATTTCCTCGAAGATGAAGTCATCCATGTCCGTAGAGAGAAAGGTTTCTATGTCTATAGCTTTCTGGTCGCCCGTCAACTCCACATTCTCCGCCTTACCTGTTAAATGCCCTTTTTGTTCTGACGATTCACCATCGCCATTGTTCGACTGATAGGTTACATCCGCTGTATAGACCATATCATATAGTCCCTCTGGCAAGGAGAGATTCTTCAAATCCGCATAAGTACTTTTTTTACCTGTAGAGAGATTAGTCACCTTCAGGGATTGGCTATTCACACTTAGCCCTTCTATCCCCAAAGGCAAGCTTACTTGCACATTTGCCTGCGAGCAAGGCATCACCTCATCCACATGATCCCAACAAGAGGTCATGCCTATTGCCATGACCAGCATTAAGCAGAAGGTCATCGCCATCTGCCTACACCTTATTATATATATAGTCATTTTATTGTTCACCTTAAAAGCATTTGAATTCTTCACTCTTCGTTCTTCACTCTTCACTTAAATCGTGAATCCCGCTTCCACACCGAAGTAAGGAGAGGCATTTCTCCTGATGACCTTACCATTAGCTGTATAGTCAGGCAGATAATCAAGTATCTTGTTAGCGAAGAAGGAAAGGCGCATGTACTTTCCTATCTCCTTGGTCACCTTTAAGTTGATTATCATCGACATCGGCACCGTAAATGGCTTGAACGAATCCTCATTGTAAGTTTTTACCAACTGCATCAGATAAGCATCCTTGGCACTCTCCTCGGTGTAGTCATGAAGTTGTCCATCCTCTGCAGACAAATAAGCCTTGGGCGTACCATTCTTCCACAATAGTTTGGTTCTTACGAGCCACATGCACTGCACAGAAGTAGTAAAGATGAGTTTCCACTCGGGTATCTGCGTGTCAAAGGTGACATTGGTGTTCAAGCGATCGTTCTGACGACCATCATTCCAATCATACAATCCCACATACTTCTCACGCAAAGGCTGGTTGTCAATGACTGCGCTCACACTCTCATACATGGGTTGACTGTTTTGGTAAACCGTGCGGAACCAAGCACCCGTCACATTCACACGAGTTCGCAAGCACTTGATGCGCCGAGAGGTAAAAGCCAACTCGATACCTTGCTTGGTCAACTCGCTGCCATTGGAAACTTGCTGATAACCATCGAGTACCTGTCTCATCTCGTATGGAAGCGTGGTATAATCCACTCCCGCCCCCATCTGGCTCACGTCATATCTACGATACGTATAGACATCGTAGATATTGGAATAGCGGAAACCTGAGGTCATCTTCTCACGAAAATAATCCACCGAAAGGCGATTGTCATTCCAGTCCATATCCAAGCGAACCTCCCATTTATGGTTACGAGCAGACTTTATCCGATAATTGGTAGGATCCTGCACGTATGTATGTACCACAAACTTACTGTCCTGTGTAGGATTCTCTGTATCATAATATGCCATGCAGATGAAGTTGCTATAATACTTATCGGGATAGAGATAGTTGAGCGTAGGCATCTTGGTTGTCATACCATAACCACCATTCAGCGAGATTGACATAGGTTTACCCCCTACATCAAACTTCGGGAAGTGCCAAGCCAAATTGGCACGAGGATCTGCATAATACTTTTCGCTCATATCATACTTACTATCCAAGCCCAACAACGTATTCAAGCGAATGCCAGCCATCAATTCTATCTTGCTCTTACCAACATTCGCCTTCATCAACTCCTCGGCAAAAAGAGAGAAGTTTTGCAAAGCAGGAATATCCGAGTACTTACGAGGTCGAGAGCTCCAACCGCTCACACTCAATGGGCGGTGCATATCATACACCTGTCCACGACCGAAGTTCTTGGCAATATCCCAATTGGCACCTATCTTGATAGTATGGTCGGTATGTGTGGTATTGAATCCAAGCACTCCCTTTGCCTTCACGTAAGCATTGAAAGGCTTGCCATCACAAAGATAGTTGGCTGTGTATTCAGCAAACACAGCTTGTGCCTCATTCTCGCCATCCGTCCAAGAGAGAGGCACGATGCCATAACGTTGAGGTGCCACTAAGCGAGCCTGGCGCAAGCGGTCGAGTTGGAGGCTCACTAAGGTATTGATGTCAAACTCCTTGAAACACGACTTCGGCATTTTTAGATTGAAGTTATTGGTCAATGCCATTCGACTATAAGACGACTTATATTCCTCCACATTGCCATAGTTGATATCAGGATCACTCTTGCTATCATCAAATGACCCCGAATAATCGAAGGCCGAATTGTATTGCCAAAGATAGGTTTTATCTTTTTCACCACGAAGTGTATAACGCAATGAACCCGTCACACGCTTATAGTTCTCAAAGTTGTCGGTAGGATCTATCTTGGAATCCATATATCCCAAATCAACGTTCAGAATAGAGTTACCTGCCGTATTGAGAGCCAATCCTTTGCCCAAGGAGAAGAGCTTGCTGTAGCCATCAGCCTTGAAACGAGCGGTCAATGGGATGGCACGACGTATCTTCTTGATGTTGACTAAGCCACTGGTCAAGTTGCCGTATTCCACCGAAGGGATGCCACGCACCACTTCCACACTCTCGATGTCATCGGTAGAGATGGAACGCATATCCACACCACGGTTGGTTATATTGCGATTGTTTTCCGTTGCAGCTGAACTGGTGGAAGACTGCGTATCCGACAAGGGCGAATACTGCATGTTGGCATCCGTGGAAATAGGAACTCCATCCACCATAAACTGAGTTCCCAAGGAAGAAATCGAATAATTGTTGTTTTTAGTGGTCGAGCCGTAAGCCCCCATCGTACCTGTCTCACGAAGGGTTATCGTGTTCGCCTCGCCCATGTTGGGGTCTTTGGCATAACCGCCCGGAAGAAGTTCCATGAGGTCGGCGATGCTGTTGGGTTGGAGATGAGTCATGGCATCTCTACCTATAATAGATGATGTCACGGGTCCATTGCTGGCACGAGCCGTCACCACCACCTCGCCAAGAGCTGCCACATCTTGGCGCAAGCTATAAGTAGCGCCATTATGAAATGGTACATACAAGGACTTGTATCCTACATAACTGATACGTATGACACTTCCTTCCGTCGTATTGCTCAAGCGAAACTGACCATTGATATCCGTTACTGCCGCAACCTTTTGAGAACCTTTCAATATTATCGTTGCCCCAATGATTGCCTCCTGTGTCTTGGCATCAACGACCTTTCCTGTCAAGTTTTGAGCCTCAGCCATCACCACCAATAGGAATAGCAAGAGGGTGCTTACCGTTCTTCTCATCTTACCTTTATGCTTATACCTCATTATATGATATAGAATTCGGCTGCAAAGTTACGATGAAAAGAATAATTACGCAATACCTACAAGTAGGTAATTTAGAATAAGTCTAAAAGACAAAAGCCCTCTCACGAGGGCTTTTTAACTATATCATGATGATAATCTACTTCACTCCTTTCATGGACAAAGCAATACGTTTGCGCTTCAAATCGACATCGGTGACTCGCACCATCACGTGCTCATGGAGCTTCACGACATCATTAGGATCGCTCACGTATCTATCTGCGAGTTGCGAGATATGCACCAAGCCATCATTGTGTACACCTATATCGACGAAGGCACCAAAATTGGTGATATTGGTTACGATGCCTGGCACTACCATTCCAACGTGCAAATCCTCAATCTCCTTGATGCTTGCATCAAACTCGAATTTCTCCACCTCGCCACGAGGGTCGAGTCCCGGCTTATCGAGCTCAGCCATGATATCGGTCAAGGTAGGCATGCCCACCTCTTTGCTCACATACTTCTTGATGTCTATCTTCTTCTGGAGAGCCTTGTCCTCCACCAGTTGCTTCACCGTCACCCCTTGGTCTTTCGCCATCTGCTCCACAAGGGCGTAACGCTCCGGATGCACGGCACTGTTGTCCAAAGGATTCTTGGCTCCAGGAATGCGGAGGAAGCCCGCACACTGCTCATAAGCCGATGGTCCCAAGCGAGGTACCTTCTTCAATTGAGCACGAGAACTGAAAGCACCGTTTTCCTTGCGATATTCCACGATATTCTTAGCAAGTGTAGGTCCGAGACCACTCACGTAGGTCAAAAGATGCTGCGAAGCCGTATTGAGGTTCACTCCCACCGAGTTCACACAACTCATCACCACCGTATCGAGGCTCTTCTTCAACTGGCTCTGATCGACATCATGCTGATACTGACCAACTCCGATACTCTTCGGGTCTATTTTTACCAATTCCGCCAATGGGTCCATCAAGCGACGACCGATACTCACGGCACCACGCACAGTCACATCCTCATCAGGGAACTCGTCCCTGGCAATCTTCGAAGCAGAATAGATGGAAGCGCCATCCTCGCTCACCACATAGATATCCACAGGGTGTGGAAAACTGATGCCATGCAACCAGTCGCTGGTCTCACGACTTGCCGTACCATTGCCCACAGCCATTGCCTCCACATGATACATCTTCACCATACGTTGCAAGGCAGCTGTAGCCTCAGCCTTCTTATTGCGAGGAGGATGAGGATAAACAATTTCGTGGTGGATAAGGTTGCCCTGGGCATCGAGGCAGCAAGTCTTGCAACCATTGGCGAAACCAGGATCGACAGCCATCACTCGCTTCTGTCCCAACGGAGCCGCCAAGAGCAACTGGCGAAGGTTCTCTGCAAACACAGCGATAGCCTCCTCGTCGGCCTTCTGCTTGCTGAGTGCCGCAAACTCGGTCTCGATGCTCGGGTTTACCAATCGCTTGAAGGCATCCTCCACAGCCTCGGTCACCATCTTCGAAGCCTCACCATTGCCACGTACATAGCGTTGTTTCAGTCTATCCGTTGCCTCTTCCTCATCACAGGAGATGCTGACACGCAAGAATCCAGCAGCCTCGCCACGACGCATCGCCAACAAGCGATGGGAGGAGCACTTCTTCAAAGGTTCCGAGAAGTCGAAATAGTCGGAGAAGCGCTGTGCCTCTTCCTCATCCTTCTTCTTGGCGATAACCTTCGAAGTAATGATGGCACCATGCTTGTATCTCTGACGCACAGAGTTACGGGTGAACTCATTCTCACTGATGGTCTCGGCGATGATGTCCTTGGCCCCTTGGATGGCAGCCTCCACGTCCTTAACCTTCTCGCCCACAAACTTCTTAGCTGCTTGCAAAGGGTTGTTCTCACGCTGTAGAAGGATAAGCTGTGCCAAAGGTTCCAGTCCTGCCTCACGAGCCACCTGCGCACGAGTTCTGCGTTTCGGCTTGAAAGGCAAGTAAATATCCTCCAACTCCGTAGCATTCCAACAGTCGTCGATGCGCTTTTTCAGTTCATCGGTCAACTTGCCCTGCTCGTCGATGGTCTTCAGGATAGTCTCCTTACGCTTAGCCATCTCCTTGAACTTCTCGCCTGCCTGGGCGATAGCCTCGATATTCACTTCATCGAGGTTGCCGGTCTTCTCCTTACGGTAGCGGGAGATGAAAGGGATGGTGCATCCCTCCTCCAGCAACTCCAATGTATTCTCCACTGCCTGCTCACGTAGATTGAGCTGGGCAGCAATTATCTTTGTAAATTGATTCATCTATTATTATATTTTTTATTTCTGCAAATAAAAAGCGGAGGATGCCTTCAAGCTTCCTTCGCTCCTTTTCGTTTGTTCTTAAGATTGCTTTTTCATTTTCTTTCTGTCTTGGTATTCAGAATAGACGACTCCAATAATCGCTACCAAGCATAAATATGCACAAATTGCAATTGTTGCCATAAATATTTATTTTTTCTTTTCTTATTTAGTTCTTCTTAATACTGCAAAAGTACAACGAATAATTGGTACTTCAAAATTTTTTCCACTATTTTTTAAGCTTAACAGAAAATTAAAACTAAAAAGATGGTTTCTTTGCTATCGTTTTGGCAAAGAAACCATCTTCATTCCTCTTTCGTTCACTTCCACCTTTACTTCTTAATCGTAAACTCAAACTTCAATCCACCTTCCGGCAGATTATTAACCCGGATAGTACCTCCATGCAAGAGAATCGCATTCTTGACGATGGCAAGTCCCAATCCAGTACCTCCCATCTTGCGACTGCGTCCTTTATCCACTCGATAGAATCGTTCGAAGAGACGAGGCAGGTGCTCCGGTGGCACACCTTGTCCGTTATCTCGGAAGATGAAATGCCACTTGTTGCCGATTTCATTGCCTTCGAGCGTGATGGTCGTTCCCTCGCCAGCATAAGCGATGGCATTATCGGTGAGGTTGCGGAACACGCTGTAGAGCAAACTTCGGTTTCCCTTTACTACGATACGCTCAGGCAGGAGATTGTGGAAACTCATCTTGCGCTCCTCTCGCTCCAAGGCAGTCTCTCTCATGATGTCGCCCACCATCTGCGTAATATCCACCGCTTCGAAATCTATCATGTCAGAGCCATCGTCCAAGCGGTTCAATGTCGAGATGTCCCTCAGCAACGAGGTGAGTCGTTCACTCTGAGCATAACAACGCTGCAAGAACTGCTCCTTCATATCCTCACTGATATGCGGATTGTCGAGAATAGTCTCCAAATAACCTTGTATGCTTGCCACAGGAGTCTTCAGTTCATGGGCGATATTCTGGGTTAGTTGACGCTTCAGGATGTCTTGCTCCTTGCGAGTCGTTTGGATGCGCTTGTACATCTTGATGATGCGCTCGGCGATTTCACCCAGTTCATCACTCGGAAACTTAGCCAAGTCCTCTATCTCCAAGCTCTCGTTATGGTCGGCCTTATAGGCGAAGATACGGAGTTTGGAGATATTCTTACCCAAACGATCGGTGAAACGATAGAGCACGATAGTCAGTATGATGATGGCGGCAATGGCAAACCAGATGTAATGTTGGTCAGCCTGTAGCGACTTTGCCAGGTCATCATTGTAAGGCAACGCAGTACGGATGATAAGCTGGCTTTTCGGGAAGTAGGAAGCCACATAGAAGTAATCATGCTTCAAGGTCTTCGACTGTCTCTCGACGCTCGACCCCTGCCCTGTTTTCAGAGCCTCGGCGATTTCCGCACGCTTGGCATGATTAGCAAAATGGCGATAGTCACGACTCATGTTGTCGAACACCACCTTTCCATCAGGGCGCACTAAGGTTACACGCAAGTCCTTGCTCTCGTGTTCCTTGACGAAAGTTTCCAACTTTGCTTCCGCCACACGCACACTATCCACAAGTTTCACACTATCTCCTGGCAGGCTTGTACCCTTGGCACTCACGCTATCCTCCATCAAGATACCATTGGATGAAGAAAGTTCCAAGTCCTCTGCCAGCAATTCGTTGTAATTAGCAAGTTTCAAAGTCAATGTGCTTACCTTGAACTGTTTCTCTCGTGTCTGCTGGAACACGATAAAACTGACGGCGAACACGAGGAACACCGTCAGCACGCTGAAATACAACTTCCTACCTACATTATTTATCTTAAACATACTTGTAGCATTTAAAACCCGAAACGTCGAGTATCGAATTCTTCACTCTTCGTTCTTCACTCTTCACTTAAATCCTATGCGTCAAAATAATATCCGAATCCTAATCGGGTGACGATGCACTTGGCAAACTTACCGATTTTCTTTCTCATGCGAGTGATGTTGACATCCACAGTACGGTCGAGCACCAACACATCCTTAGGCCAAACACGGTCGATGAGTTCCTGACGGGAGAACACCCTGCCCTTCTCCTCCAGCAAGAGACGAAGAAGTTCGAACTCAGTCTTGGTGAAAGGCACGTTCTCACCGTCGATGCTCACAGTTTTCTTGTCGAGGTTGAGCACCAGTCCCTGATAACTAATCACCGTAGGTTCATTCTCCTTGCCACCCTTGTCGGCAGTACGACGAAGCACGGCACGCACACGCACCATCACCTCACGGATAGAGAAAGGCTTGGAGATATAGTCATCGGCCCCCAAGTTGAATCCAGTCACCGTATCATTCTCCGTATCACGAGCTGTCAAGAAGATGATAGGAATATTGGCAGTCGCAAGATTATCCTTCAACTGCTTGGCCAATTGGAAGCCACTCATGCCCCCCATCATCACGTCGAGCAACAGGATGTTGAAGGAAGCGATGTCCTTCTCCAAAGCTTCCTCGGCAGAGTTTGCGGTCTCCACCACATAACCTTCCGTTTCCAGATTAAACTTCAGAATCTCACAGAGGTCCTGCTCATCATCCACTACTAGGATTTTATAATTCTTCTCTTCCATGTTTCTATAGCTTAATTATATATATTCCTATACCTTATTATATATAAGCCACCTAGCCAAACAACTTTTTGCCCAAGACGACTCTGAGGTATTTCCTCGGCTGCAAAGTTACGACTTTTATTTTGTAACACGCATTACATTTGATTACAATTTTGTTTCAATTTCAAGTATTTGGTGTTACACAGATTGCTCTTTCTCCAAAAGAACAATCTTCATCTAGACATTTTCCATAACGCACAAAAAGCGGAGAAAGGCTTATCCATGATGGTCAGCATTCTCCGCTTTATTATCAAAGCCTTCTCAAAAAGTCAAGAAAGGACTCAATATCTATCACATCAATTTTCGGAAAACTAATGCTCTTCAGCACATTATAATGTTTATCATTGCTAACTATAAATATCGCTCCTGCCATAATTGCACAATCCACAAACTTATTATCATCTTTATCTTCATCTATCAATCCTAGTTTGAAAGAAGGATCTTTAAGAAGCACAAACTTACTATTCAATAAAAATTGAATTACATTATTAGCAATATAAGCATTTGTTTTCTGTTCTATGATTTCTTGATATTCATATAAGATCTCAGAAGAAACACAAAGTATATACTTACCTTCTTGCAATCCTTTCCAAATGTCATAGTATCTTCCCCTTTTGGACAAAGACGCAATAAGACAGTTCGTATCAAGAACTATTCTATCCATGATAAGGAGTTCTTAAATGTTCGTGGAGAATCTCTTCGTTTTTGCTGTCATCCCAAATTCCATCTTCCCATAATTTATCCATTGCCTCATCTACATTATCTGCAAAGTATTTTGATAAAGCCTCCTTGATATTATCCAAAGCAGAATCACTCTTAGCATAAGAAAACATCTGCAAAAGATGCAATTGGGTCGAATTTAATGCTGCAACTGCCATAATTAAAAGAAATTAAATTTTGTGACAATATTATCACGAAGCAAAGATAAACATTTATTTCCAATCGTGCAAGTTTTTGAGCAAAAAAATAATGGAGAAAAACAGGACCATCAGCTTAACAAATCATGCACATTCATATCACCAACCATACTCCATTTACACTTTTTAATATCATGTCGTTATATTAGCTACTAAAAAATTCTTTTATATGTAACCTTATTTCGTAACTTTGCAATCGAATAAAATTTATTAGTATTTAAAAAGCAATAAGAAAATGACACATTATGGTAACAATCCCTTAGTCATTGGTGAACGTATAAAACAGGAACTCAAAAGACAAGGTAAAACATCCGTATGGCTCGCTAAGCAATTAGGATGCCATCGCACCAACATCTACAAGGTCTATGCCAAGTCAACCATTGATACAGGCATGCTCTTGCACATCTGTAAATTACTTCAATACGACTTCTTCAAGTTGTATTCTGAGGAATACGCCAAGAACCCTAAAGACTAATCGTCTTTTGGCGAATAGGCTTGGCTAGGTATTCTTTTGAATCTTAGAATATAAATAAGGTGGCAAATCTCTATGATGAGATTTGCCACCTTATTTATA
>DKCU01000089.1 GCA_002451555.1 Candidatus Segatella albertsiae | reverse complement strand
ATGCTCAAGGGCGTTCACTTGCAGGTGGAGCCCGAGGATGCCAAGTGGATTCGCTTCGACGTGATTCGCTCGGTCGATAGACCGTTGATGAACGCGGAGATGATCAACAAGATAGACCTTACTCTCGTTACAGAACTCGACTGGCAACTCTTCCAGCTACAGCGCAAGTACCTCGACTACCAAGTGAACATCGGCAACCGTATCATCGCTGTCCTACAGAGTGGCGAACCCGATGCGGCACAGAAGGCGCAGGCACTGAGCGAACCGAAGAAACTCTTTCAGGACATCGTGGATAGTCTCTTCAAGGATACAGGCAAGACCATTATCCGAACGGCCAACGAAATCCGGTTCAACCAGATTGGCGAACAGCTCCTGCCTTACCAACTCTCGGCTGGCGAGAAGCAAATCCTCGCCATCCTCCTCACCGTGTTGGTGGAAGACAACCAGCCTTACGTGCTCTTCATGGACGAGCCTGAAATCAGTCTCCACTTCGAGTGGCAGAAGCAACTCATCGGATTGGTGCTGAAACTCAACCCGAACATCCAGCTCATCATGACCACCCACAGTCCTGCCGTGGTGATGGACGGATGGATGGACCACGTGACCGAAGTGAACGACATCACCATCAAGTAATTCCACTTGTATGGTTGAAACGGGCTGAAAGCCCAGAAGCACTAAGCCCAGGGCATCGCCCTGGGTAAAAGGGATGGAGTCAATGCGCCCTGTAAGGGCAAAAGCATAAGATAATTTATTATTTTCCTTGCTTATGGCTAAACGTTTAACCGATAATATCAATTCCCTTTACTTCGAGGCAGCCAACCGTATGACCTCGAAGAAGGCTCGGCGCAAGATAGTGGCTTACGTCGAGAGCTATGATGACATCTTCTTTTGGCGCTCCGTATTGGGGAAGTTTGAGGATGAGAGCCGCTATTTCGAAATCATGCTGCCTTCTCGCGACAAGCATTTGGACCGAGGCAAGAAGGCGGCAATCTCTACCATGCTCAAGGGAGTGGGTAGGGATATGATAGCCTGTGTGGATGCCGACTACGATTACTTGCGGCAAGGCAGCACCGAGTCGTCTCAGCAAATGTTGGAGAATCCTTACATCTTCCATACCTATGCTTATGCCATCGAGAACTTCCAGTGTTACGCCAAGGGGTTGCACGAAACCTGCGTGATGGTGACGCTCAACGACCATCGCATCTTCGACTTCGAGCGATTCATGGATGCTTATTCCCAGACCATCTGGCCGCTCTTCGTTTGGCACATGCTCTTCTACATTCGTTTTCGTAAGATGTCGATGCACTTCGATATGGCGGAATTCGACAAGGTCATCGTCTTGCCGTCGGTTCGCATCCAAGACCCGCAGTGGGCGATAGACTACCTAGGCAAGAAGGTGAGGGCGAAGATATTCCAATTGGAGCGTCGTTTCAAGAAATACAAGGATGAGCTACCGAGTATGGCGGAATATTTGAACAATTTGGGGGTAAACGAGCATAACACCTATTTATATATACAGGGTCATCACTTGTTCGACCTCGTGGTAAGCCCCATCGTGCAGAGCGTCTGCGATGCCCTGCGCAACTCCAGGGAGAATGAAATCCGCGACCGTGCTGTTCATAGCGAGCAAGCTAGAACAGAAATGGCATGCTACGAGAACAGTTTGGGAAAAGTAAAAATGATGATGAAGAAGAATACCTTCTACCAGTTCTCGCCCGAATTTCAGAAGATACAAGCGGATGTGGAGAAGTTCTTGGAGAAATAGTGATCCTAAAATAATGATTGCTTAATAGATAAAAATAAAAACCGCCCACCAGCTGTTGTGCAAGCGCACATCAGCTGGTGGACGCTTGCATATCAGTTGTTGTGCAAGCGCACATCAGCTGTTGTGCGGCTCTAAGACCTATGCTTTAGAATTATTGCTACTATATCTTATTGCAATTGTTATAACATTCTTCAAAGACTTTATACGTATGTCTCCAGGAACTTCAAGGTTCCTTCCACCTTCAAAGTCTTGGTACTGGCTGGCACGACGATACTCTCACCGCCTTGCAGCGTAATCTCGTTGCCCTCGTTGTCGGTAATCTTCGCTTCACCCTTCAAGCCTATCAAGATGACAAAGCTATCCAATTCTGAGTAATCCAAGGTCATTGGCTCATCGAGGTCATATACGGCGGTATTGAAGAATGGGCACTGCACCATGCTCACGCCCTGGTTCTTGGCTGGAGTATATTCCTGACGGTAATTGTCGAGAACGGTATAGTCGATGCACTCGGCTGCTTCCTTGGTGTGGAGCTGACGATAGTTGCCGTCCTTGTCCTTGCGCTTGAAGTCGTAGATACGGTAGGTCACGTCGCTGGTCTGCTGAATCTCTGCCACGAAGCAACCGGTGCCGATGGCGTGGATTCTGCCCGCAGGGATAAAGAAGCAGTCATCCTCCTTCACGCTGTATTGAGCCAAGGCGTCGGTGATGGTGTCGTTCTCCACCATCTCCTTGTATTGTTCGGGTGTAAGCTTCATCTTCAGTCCATTGTAGAGCTTGGCGTCAGGCTCGCATGGCAGGGCGTACCACATCTCGGTCTTGCCACGCTCCTTGCCCTGTTTGTGGGCAATCTCGTCGTTAGGATGCACCTGGATGGAGAGGTCGCGGTTGGCATCGATAAACTTGATGAGCAACGGGAACTCATTGCCAAATCGCTTGTAGTTCTCCGCGCCGAGGAAGTTGCCCTTCAGTTCGGCAACAACCTCGTTGAGGCTCTTGCCCTGCATCTCGCCATCGGATACGATGCTCTCATTGCCTGGTACTCCAGAGATTTCCCAACTCTCACCCACATTCTCTTGCTTCACGTCGAGATGCTTGAAGGCGATGATCTTACTGCCACCCCAGATGGTGGATTTCAATAGTGGTTCAAATTTTAATGGTTTCATAAAATTACTTTTTTAGTAATACGAATATGGTTAATTATTTACTTAGTTTTCTTCTTGATTAGTTTTCTCTCCAGAAGGCAGGGGTGAAGATGACCAGCACGCTGAATATCTCCAAACGGCCGATGAGCATCATGAACGAGCAGAACCATTTCGCCACGTCGGGCAGTTCGCTCCACGACATCGTAGGTCCTATCTCCGTGCCCAGCGTAGGTCCCACATTTCCCACGCAACTCAAGGTGATGGTGATGGCGTTGGTGTTGTCGATGCCCATCGCTATCATCGTGAAGGAAATCACGAGACAGATGATGAGGTAGATGGTGAGGTAGGCGAGTAGCGTCACTCGCTTCTGCATCGGCACGTTCACGCCATCTATCTTCAGCGGAAGCACGGCGTTGGGATGCAATATCTGTCGGAACTCGTTCTTGACCATCCTGATGAGCATCACGCCTCGGATACATTTCAGTCCTCCGCTCGTACTGCCTGAGCAGGAGCCGAAGAACATACAGGCAGCCAAGACTACCCAGGTGACGTGAGGCCAGAGGGCGGCATCGTCGTTGAACAGACCTGTCGTGGTGATAAACGATACCACCTGGAAGATGGCACAGCGGAAGGCTGGCTCCAGGTCATAGTGGCGCATCGCCACCAACTCCATCATGATGAAGGCGGTGAAGACGGTGACGAGGAAGGTGTAGAACTTGAACTCTGAGTTCTTGAACAAGTCCTTGATTTTTAGTTTGATGACTGCTGCGTAGAGCAGGGTGAAATTGATGCCCGAAAGAAAGCAGAAGAAGGTGCAGATGTATTCGAGCGTAGGGGAATGGAAGAACTCCGTGCTGGAGTTGTGGGTGGCGAATCCACCTGTCGCCGTGGTGGTCATCGCATAGTTGAAACTATCGAATACGTTCATGCCTCCCAGGTAATAAGCCACGATGCAGGCGATGGTGAGCACCAGGTAGATGCTCCATATCCATTTTGCCGAGGTAGAGAGACGTGGGTGCAATTTGGTTTTGATAGGGCCCGTGGCCTCGGCGGCAAAGACCTTGGTCTGTCCTCCGACGAGGGAGGGCAGTAGGGCGATGGTGAAGAACACGATGCCCAGGCCTCCTATCCACTGGGTAAGCGAACGCCAAAAGAGCAGACCGTGGGGGAGTCGCTCCACATCGTCGATGATGGTGGCTCCCGTGGTCGTGAACCCCGACATCGTCTCGAAGTAGGCATCCGTGAAGTTGTTGATGTAGCCACTGACCATGAAGGGCAGGGTGCCGAAGAAACTGAAGATGACCCATGAGAGCGACACCACGAGATAGGCGTCACGACGCGACATGGAGTTGTCGGCTCCAAGTCCCCTCCACTTCAGTGCAAGACCACCTCCGATGGTGGTGAGGGTGGCAACAAGGAAAGCAAAGATGTCATCTTGCTGGTAGTAGATTGCCACCAGCAAACTCAGCAGGAGCAGTGTCGCCTCGATGAAGAGCAACTGTCCTAGCACTTTGCAAATCAACTTACTATTTATCATCTTTGTTCTATTCTATACTGGACTGTTTATTCCTCTGTTCTTTAGAAATCTTCCTTTATTTTTTAGAAGAATCTTTCTTTCTAATTAGATGAAATACTTCTCTATTTTCTTCATGTTGATGTTGTGGCAGAAGACCATCACTGAGTCGCCTGCCTCTATCTGCGTGTTACCCGAAACGAGCATACCCTCGTCCTTCCTGACGAGTCCACCGATGGTGACACCGATAGGCAAGCCGAGGTCTTTCACAGGCTTCTTGGTGACCTTGGATCCTTCCTTGGCGATGAACTCAGCCACGTCGGCATTGGCGTTCATGAGGAATCTTACGTTCATCACGTCGGCGTCGAGCATCATCTGGTAGATGTAGCTGGCAGCAATCACCTTCTTGTTGATGATGGTGCCGATGTCGAGGCTCTCCGCCATGCTCACGTAATCGACGTTCTCCACGGCTGCGACGGTCTTCCTCACACCCAGTCGCTTGGCGGTGAGGCAGGCGAGTATATTGGTCTCGGCATTGCCCGTCAGGGCGACGAAGGCCTGTGTGCTTCGGATGCCCTCCTCGTTGAGCAGCGGAATGTCCCGACCGTCACCATGGATGATCAAGGTCTTCTTGTCGTCGAGGATGTCGTTGAGGTATTCGCATCGGTTCTCGTCGATCTCGATAATCTTGCTCTCCATGTACTCGGGCATCTTCTTCACGGCTCTCACGGCGGTGCGTCCACCACCCATGATCATCACGTTCTTCACATCGACGTAGTGCTCCTTGCCCACAATCTTGCGGATGTATGGGATGTAGTTGCGTGTGGTCATGAAGTAGGCGAGGTCGAAGAGCTTCAGCTCGTCGTTACCACCCGGAATGATGGTCTCGCCTCCTCGCTTGATGGCCACGACATGGTAAGGGTCGTTGGGACCGCTGATGTCCTTGAGGGGCTTGTTGAGAATCTCGCACGTCTCTCGGAGCTTGATGCCGAGCATGATGAGGGCACCGTCGTGGACATCCCATCTCTGTCGCACCCAACTCATTTTCAAGCCGTTGTTGATATCGACGGCGGCAAGCATCTCGGGGTAGATGAGTTTGCTCACTCCCAACTCCTTGAAGAAATCCTGTGCCTGTGGGTCCATGTACTCAGGGTTATCGACCTTGGCGACGGTGCGCTTGGCACCGAGTTTCTTGGCGAGGATGCACGCCGTGATATTCTTGCTCTCCTGGGGGGTGACAGATATGAAAAGGTCGGCGTTCTTGACATCCGAGTCTCGTAGAATCTTGAGACTGGTAGGTTGTCCCACCCTTGTCAAGAGGTCGTAGTCCGACCCGATGCTGGCGAGTCTATCCTCGCTATCATCTATCAGCGTGATGTCCTCGTTGCTTCTGGAAAGCAAACGAGCCAAATGCGTACCGATGGCGTAAGCGCCCGCTATAATAATCTTCATTTTGTTATTGCTTTTTTGATGGATTCCTTGTCAAGTCCTACGATTTCACGGAGCTGTTGTACGGTGCCGTGCTCCACAAACTCGTCGGGTATTCCCATTCTCTTGATTTGTGGATGATAGCCATGGTCGTTCATCCATTCAAGCACGGCAGAGCCGAAGCCACCGTTTCTCACTCCGTCCTCTATCGTGACGATGCGAGAGAACTTCTTTCCGATTTCTTCGAGAAGGTCCTCGTCGAGCGGCTTGAGGAATCGCATATCGTAATGGGCGATGCTGAGGGTTGGTTTCTTTTCTTCCGAATCAGCTATGTTTTCCGAATCGACCATGCTTTCCGAATCGGCGGAACTTCCGTTCTCAATCTCCTCGATTGCCTTGGCGGCATCGCTTCCGATGGGACCGAGCGTCAATACCGCCACGTCATTTCCATCCTTGAGCTTGCGCCCCGTTCCCGTCTTGATTTCCTGCATCTCGTTCTTCCAATCCACGAGCACGCCCTTGCCCCTAGGATAGCGTATCACGTAACTGCCCTGTCCCGGCAACTGTGCCGAGTACATCAGGTTGCGCAACTCATGCTCGTCCATAGGCGAGGCTATCGTGAGATGCGGTATCGGTCGGAGGGCAGCCAGGTCGAACACGCCATGGTGGGTGGGACCGTCTTCACCTACCAATCCCGCTCTGTCGAGGCAGAGTACAACAGGGAGGTTGAGCAAAGCCATGTCGTGGATGATGTTGTCGTAGGCTCTCTGGGCGAACGAACTGTAGATGTTGCAGAAAGGCTGAAGGCCATCCTTCGCCATGCCTCCCGAGAAGGTGACGGCATGTCCCTCGGCGATGCCCACGTCGAACACACGGTCTGGCATCGCCTTCATCATGATGTTCATCGAACACCCCGTAGGCATGGCTGGTGTCACGCCCACGATGCGTGGATTCTTCTCAGCCAACTCTAACAAGGTGTTGCCGAAGACCTCCTGGAATTTAGGGGGCTGGTTGCTCGTGTCAGCCACGATGCGCTCGCCTGTCTCTGGGTCGAACTTGCCCGGGGCGTGCCAGATGGTGGCACTCTTCTCGGCTGGTTCGTAACCCTTGCCCTTGGTGGTGTGCAGATGCAGGAGCTTCGGACCCTTCATGTTCTTCAGTTGTCTGAGTACCCTCACCACCTCCTTCACGTCGTGTCCGTCGAAAGGACCGAAATAGCGGATGTTCATCCCCTCGAAGATGTTCTGCTGATGGCTGAGCGCAGACTTCAGGGCGTTGTTCAGGCGAATGAGCCCCTTGCGACGGTCGTCGTTGAGGTAACCTTTGGAATGAAGCCATTGTGAAGCTTTGAAGCGCAGCTTGTTGTAAGTCTCGTTGGTGTCGAGGTTAAGGAGATACTTCTCCATGCCACCCACGGCACGGTCGATGCTCATGTCGTTGTCGTTGAGGATGATGAGCATGTCGTTGGGAGTGCTGGAGACATTGTTCAAGCCCTCGAAGGCCAGCCCGCCGCTCATGGCACCATCGCCGATGACCGCCACGACATGACGGTTCTCGTTGCCCGTCTTGCGTGCAGCCACCGCCATGCCCAGAGCTGCTGAGATGGAGTTGCTGGCGTGTCCACAGGCAAAGGTGTCGTACTCGCTCTCCAATGGGGTAGGGAAAGGACGGATGCCATGAAGCTTTCTGTTGGTACAGAAGGAGTCGCGGCGACCGGTCAGAATCTTATGGCCGTAAGCCTGGTGACCCACATCCCAAACGATGCGGTCCTCGGGCGTATCATATACATAATGTAAGGCCACGGTAATCTCTACCACGCCGAGCGAAGACGCAAAATGACCGGGGTTTACGGAGACCTCGTCGATGATGTCTTCTCTCAGTTCTTGACAGACTTGCGGCAGTTGGTCGATGCTTAGCTGGCGCAGGTCGGCAGGGTATTTTATCTTGCTTAAAAGGCTAAACTTTTCTTGATTCATGATTTCATCACGTGAATAACTCGTGCAAAGATACTGCTTTTTTGTTAATCTATGCCATATTTCACTTGATAATTTCGCATTTTCGGGATTTTCTTTGTATTTTTGCATAAGAATTGCAATACTTGGCAAATTGAAAGTAAACTTTTGACATTAATTTTAGGTAAAAAATCATAATGACAGTACCCTAATTGATGTCTGAAAACGTAATTATAAACAAAAACATTGAATCAGAATGAGAAAGAACGTAATCTTTTTAGGAGCTATGTTGATGTTGTCGGCTTCGGCAATGGCTCAAACCAAGGGTGGCGGCATCAATGAGGCTGCCCTACAGCAAATCGAGAAGTCGCAGAAGGGCGGCACTGTCAACAAGGCGCTCTTCCATGCCATCGCCAACAATAGCATCGACGACTTGGTGAAGAACCCTGCCAATGCCGCTGATGTGGATACCCATTTCAGCGTGGAGACTCCTAAGCAGAGCATCCATAACCAGAAAAGCTCAGGACGCTGCTGGATGTTCAGTGGCTTCAATGTCCTTCGCTCCAACTTCGCCTTGAACGACAAGCAAGGTCGTGTGGTGGAGTTCTCGCAAGATTATCTTTTCTTCTACGACCAGTTGGAGAAGGCCAACTTGATGCTGCAGGGTGTCATCGACCTCGGCAAGAAGAGCATCGAGGATCCTCAGGTGCAGTTCTTCTTCAAGAATCCGCTCAATGACGGAGGTACCTTCTGTGGCGTGGCTGACTTGGCTACCAAGTATGGACTCGTGCCAATGAGTGCGCAGCCTGAGACATTCTCCAGCAACAACACCTCCAAGATGAGCCGTCTCGTGAGCAGCAAGCTCCGTGAGTATGGCTTGGAACTTCGCAAGATGGTGGCTGATGGCAAGAAGGCCCAGGCTATCCAGGCTCGCAAGGCGGAGATGCTCGCACAGGTCTATCACATGCTCTGTCTCACCCTCGGCGAACCGGTGAAGGAATTTACCTATGCCTTCAAGGACAAGGATGGCAAGCAGGTGGGCGAGGCGAAGAAATATACGCCTAAGAGCTTCTATCAGGAGACGGTGGGCAAGGACTTGAACGGTACCTTCCTCATGGTGATGAACGACCCTCGCCGTCCTTACCACAAGACCTACGAGGTGGAGTACGACCGCCATGCTTACGATGGTCATAACTGGAAGTACCTGAACCTTCCGATGGAGGAGGTTGCCAACTTGGCGATTGCGTCCTTGAAGGATGGGCACAAGATGTACTCCAGCTACGACGTGGGCAAGCAACTCGACCGCAAGCGTGGTTATCTTGCCGTTGATAACTTCGACTACGGAAGCCTCTTCGGCACGACTTTCCCGATGAACAAGGCTGAACGCATCTCTACCTTTGATAGTGGTTCGACCCATGCCATGACCTTGACCGCCGTCGATCTCGATGCCAATGGCAAGCCTGTGAAGTGGAAGGTGGAGAACAGTTGGGGTGCCGACAATGGCTTCTCGGGTTGTTTCATCATGACCAACGAGTGGTTCAATGAGTATATGTTCCGCCTGGTGGTGGATAAGAAATATGCTTCCGAGCAACTCCTGAAGGAATTCGACCAGAAGCCAACCATGCTGACTCCTGACGATCCTTTGTTCCAGTTGGAGGACTAAATATTTGTTACATCATAGCTATGCAAGAGAAAAAAATCAGAGAGCGTATCATCGCCCTCGTCAACAAGGAGGTTGTGCCTGCCATCGGTTGTACGGAACCAATGGCTGTGGCATTGTGTACGGCAAAGGCTGCAACGGTGTTGGGGCGTCGCCCCGAGCGAATCGAAGTGTTGCTGAGCCCTAATATGCTCAAGAATGCCATGGGCGTGGGCATCCCCGGCACAGGTATGATAGGTTTGCCTATCGCTGTGTCATTGGGTGCGCTCATCGGAAAGCCTGAGTATGAGTTGGAGGTGCTGAAGGACTTGACTCCTGAGACCTTGGAGCAAGGTAAGCGATATATCAACGATGCCGACATCGACATCAAGTTGAAGTCGGGAGATGTCGATAAACTCTACATCGAGGTCATCTGCCGTGCAGGAAACGATGTGGCTACTGCCATCATCTCGGGGAGCCATACCCACTTCGTCTTTGTGGAACGCAATGGTGAGGTCGTGCTCGATAATCGTGGCGGCCATGGAGGAGGCGATGATGCCGACGACGATATCCAGCTCAACTTCCGATTGGTGTATGATTTCGCCACGACCGCTCCTCTGGATGAAATCTCTTTCATTCTCAAGACCAAGGAGTACAACATCAAGGCTGCCGAACTCTCCATCAAGGGCAATTATGGCCATTGCCTCGGCAAGACGATGGATCGCCCTCTGAGCCATGGCATCTTTGGCGACAACATCTTCTCTCACATCATTTCTCGCACGGCTTCTGCCTGCGATGCTCGTATGGGTGGGGCCATGATTCCGGTGATGAGCAACAGTGGCAGTGGCAACCAAGGCATCTGCGCCACCAATCCTGTGGTGGTGTATGCAACGGAGAACGAGAATACCGAGGAGGAACTGATACGTGCCTTGATGCTCAGTCACCTGACCGCCATTTACATCAAGCAGAGCCTGGGCAAACTGTCGGCGCTCTGTGGTTGTGTGGTGGCTAGTACGGGCAGCAGTTGCGGTATTACCTATCTGATGGGAGGCGACTATACTCGTATCTGCAATTCGGTGAAGAACATGGTGGCCAACCTCACGGGTATGATTTGCGATGGTGCCAAGCCAAGTTGTGCCTTGAAGATTTCCTCGGGTGTCAGCACCGCCTTGCTCTCAGCCCTCCTCTCCATGGAGGGTAAGTGTGTGACATCTGCCGAGGGTATCGTTGATGAGGATGTGGATAAGTGCATTCATAACTTGACTTCCATCGGTGCCGATGCCATGAGGGCTACCGATGATGTGGTCTTGAACATTATGACACATAAAAGCTGCTGATAGGTGGCAAAGTGTCGGCAAAAATGAGAATTCTTGATAATAAAAGCATTCTTATCAGCTTGAATTTTTAAAGAAGTGTCAAATTGTAAGTGTATCTACTGTGTGCGCTTACAATTTGGCACTTCTTTTGTTTTGTTTGATGTTATTTTGTAAGTGTATATTAAAAATACTAACAAAATGTATGTAAAAATGGTTTGTATGTTATCAAAATGTTGTAATTTTGCATCCGAAAGATAACAAAGTGTTATTCTTGAAAGTGAATAATAACAATATTAATATAATATAGGAGAGATTAGCATGAAAAAGATCGAAGCAATCATCCGTAAGACAAAGTTTGAGGATGTGAAGGAAGCATTGCTTGCCGCCGACATCGAGTGGTTCTCTTACTACGACGTAAGAGGAGAGGGCAAGATGAGACAGGCTCGTATCTATCGTGGTGTCATGTACGATACCAGTAGCATCGAGCGAGTATTGCTAAATGTTGTCGTGCGCGACAAGAACGTAGAGAAAACTATTAATGCCATCCAGGAGGCTGCCCGCACGGGTGAGATTGGTGATGGTCGTATCTTTGTAATTCCTGTGGAGGACACGGTGAGAATCCGTACAGGTGAAAGAGGCGACATCGCTCTCTATAATGCCGAGCAGGAGAAGTAATATTTAATGTGCAATTAATAATTTATAATGTACATTTTGAGAGGAGAGAGATAGTTTTCAATGCCAGTCTATAGTAGATTGGATTAAACGTACAACACTTAAAAAGTAAAAAGATTATGAGTGTACAGGATTTAGGAATTTCAGTAGATACCGTATGGATGCTCTTGGCAGCCATGTTGGTCTTTTTCATGCAACCGGGATTTGCCCTTTGCGAGGCGGGCTTTACCCGTAGTAAAAATACCGCGAACATCTTGTTTAAGAACTTCGTCGATTTTATGGTCGGTTCCGTTCTCTTCTGGTTCGTCGGTTTCGGATTCATGTTTGGTAGCGATGGACAGGGCTTCATCGGAATGCCTAACTTTGGCGACCTTTCTTTCTATCATGGCGACCTTCCTACCGAGGGCTTCTTGATGTTTGAGACTGTGTTCTGCGCCACAAGTGCTACCATCGTTTCAGGTGCCATGGCAGAACGTACCAAGTTCTCTATGTATTGCATCTATTCATTCTTTATTTCATTGATCATTTACCCTGTTGAAGGTCACTGGACATGGGGTGGTGGCTGGCTCTGCAACAGCGAGGCTGGTTCATTCATGATGAACACCTTCGGTGCTGCCTTCCATGACTTCGCTGGTTCTGCCATCGTACATAGCGTAGGTGGTGTGCTCGCCTTGGTTGGTGCCATCTGTCTTGGCCCTCGTCTCGGCAAGTATCGCAACGGCAAGAGCGTCGCTATCCCTGGTCACAACTTGATGGCTGCTGCCCTCGGTGTATTCATCCTCTGGTTCGGATGGTTCGGATTCAACCCTGGTTCTCAGCTCGCTGCTTCTGGTGAAGTAAACCGTGTAGCTATTAGCCACGTGTTCTTGACAACCAACTTGGCAGCTGTTGCTGGTGGTCTTGGTACCATGTTCACTTCTTGGATCAAGTATGGCAAACCATCATTCTCATTGACTTTGAATGGTATCTTGGCAGGTTTGGTAGCCATTACTGCAGGTTGCGACTTGGTTAGCCCTACAGGTTCATTCATCATCGGTCTCTTGGCTGGTATCATCCTCGTGTTCTCTATCGAGTTCATCGACACCAAGCTCCACATTGACGACCCAGTTGGTGCAAGTTCAGTACATGGTGTATGTGGTATCTTCGGTACCTTGATGACAGGTCTCTTCGCCATCGACGGCGGTGCCTTCTATGGTGGTGGCTTCGGATTCTTCGGCGCACAGTGCTTCGGTATCCTTTGCATCGACGTTTGGGCAGCCGTTACAGGTATCATCCTCTTCTACTCTATCAAGAAGATTTGCGGTCTCCGTGTTGACAAGCGAATCGAGGAGGAAGGTCTCGACATCTACGAGCATGGTGAGAGCTGCTACAACTAATATTGAAGTACGAGAGAGATTATTTATAGAAGTTTTGGTGCGCAAAGGAAATTTTTGTACCTTTGCCATCCAAAACTTACTAAGAGGGAGGATTATAGGAAAGGCTCTTCTAAACATAAGGAAGAGCGATGTCTAACATATAATTGAGAGATTATGAAGAAGGTTTTAGATATGAAGAAGATAGGTGCCTTGGCACTCGGTTTGATGGCATTTGCTCCTGCTGCCATGGCACAGGACAAGGTAGAAACAACAATTGCCGCTGATGTAGTGAGCCAGTACATCTGGCGTGGTCAGGATTTGGGCAATGTTTCTTTGCAGCCTACTCTTGGCATCGCTTACAAGGGCTTGTCATTGACAGCCTGGGGAAGCGTAGGACTTTCCAAGTGGGATGATACCAAGGAGTTTGACCTCACCGCTGCTTACGAGATAGGAGGATTCCATGTTGGTGTGACCGACTATTGGTTCAACTCGGGTGATGGTCGTTATTTCCATTACGATGCTCATTCTACGGCTCATGTGTTTGAGGCCAACGTAGGTTATGACTTCGGGCCTGTGGCATTGAACTGGTACACGAATTTCGCGGGAGCTGACTATTGCAGAAGCAATGGAACCAAGCGTGCAGGTTCTTCATACGTAGAGGCTACCGCTCCATTCAAGTTGGGTGGATGCGACTGGACTGCTGCCATTGGCGCCGTTCCTTTCAAGACCTCTTTCTATGGTGATGCCAATGGTTTTGCCGTTACTAATGTCTCTCTAAAGGCAACCAAGGACATCAAGATTACTGATTCCTTCTCTGTTCCTGTTTTCGCACAGGTAGCAGCCAACCCAAGCACGGAGAAAGCTTACTTCGTGGTAGGTTTCACTCTCCAGCCATAATTGGCTTCGCTAGAAAATAAAAAAGAGGATGTGTCATAAGTCCTATTAACT
>DKCU01000041.1:10002-18644 GCA_002451555.1 Candidatus Segatella albertsiae | reverse complement strand
TGAACGGGCCGTTATAGGGTGTGTCTCCAAACGCATCTTTTAAAAAAGCCGCCAACTCATTGGAGCAGCGGGTGGACTCTTGCACGAACTTACAAGCAGTCATGACATTGCCTCCTTCACTGTCAAGCCAGCGGCGACGGCGAACATGAAGGAGGACTTCTTGACCGCGAATAGGAAAGTCATGGAAGACACTTTCACGAGTAAAGCCATTAGGACGTAAGTCGGTTCGCTCATCAGGAGTATTCTCGTTTTCGTCGAGGTATATGTGGATTGAGGTCTTACCATTGTTCGAAGTAAGACGCACATCTTTCAGATTAAACCAATCTAACATCCCTTCTGGAAGGATACAAGTTGCAAGTGCTATATATTCTTTCATCTTTTCATTCTCTATTTTACAAAGAACGAAACGACAACAGGTTTAGTATATCAATCCACACACTTTTGCAGGTGACCCGATTGAGGTCATCAAAATGGCAATCACTGAGGCCAAGGAAGAGAGTAGAGATTTGGACAAGGCAAGTAAGTTGGGTAAAGAAAAGGAAATGCAAGACGCATAAAAGTATGCTTTTGCAAACTTTGTGTTTCAAAATGGGGATGATTCTTTGTGAATTATCCCCATTTTTGTTGTTTTTTTCATAAAATCTTGCAAATTTTCGCAAAATTGCTTGGAAGTTATTTGCTTTTTTTGTAATTTTGCAGCGGTTATAATAAGAAAAGTATCGGTCTCGGACCGACAAAGATATTTTTTTTGATTTGTTTTAGTAGATTAGTTTTTAAGTAGTTTGTTTTTTGGAAATCGGTTGTCGTGAGACATCCGATTTTTTTTGTTTTTTAGGAAGTTAAGGAGTTAAAGGGAGTTAAGGAGTTAAGACATTTGCGCTTTTTACCGAAAATAGTTTCCTATTCATTTTGTGTATTCCTCAAAAAATGCTATCTTTGCACCAAACATTTACAATTTTGCGCAATGTATAATATTGATTGGAAAAAAGCATTAGTCTTCTTGATAGTTATCGGAGGACTTGTCTATATTACCAAGGGATTGTTGGGAATGACTACTACTAATTCGTTCTTGACAACGCTTGGTATCTTGTTGATTCTTTTTGTCGGTGATAATTTCGCCCAAAAGATAGATAATGAACGTAAACGTCGAAAATTGGAGGAAGACGCTGATAACGAGAGTGTTTGATGGGTGGTAAAATACCAAACGCAAAATATTAATAGGACATAAAGGTGGAAAAGTTAATCGAACTGTATAAGTCTTGGGCGGGTGAGGAACCTGCCAATGTGGTGAAACTTGCTGGTCAAGGTAGCAACCGACAGTATTTTAGAATCTCCAAGGGGGATGGCGAAACGGTGATTGGTGTTATCGGCACAAGTCGTGACGAGGATCACGCTTTTGTCTATTTGGCTAATCATTTTAATCTCCGACAACTGCCTGTTCCTAAGGTGTTGGCTGTCAGCGAGGATGAGCTTCGCTACATCCAGACCGACCTTGGTGAAGTGTCTCTCTTCGATGCTATCAAGGGTGGGCGTGACGCTGGTGGTAGATACAACCAAAAGGAGAAGGAACTATTGGTGAAGACCATTCGTGAATTGCCTAACATTCAGATGCGTGGCGCACGTGGGTTGGATTGGGGTAACTGTTACCCACAGCCTGAGTTTGATGTGGATAGTGTGCTTTTCGACCTCAATTACTTCAAGTATTGTTTCTTGAAACCTACAGACTTGGACTTCCACGAACTGAAACTTGAGGCCAACTTCCGGCTTTTTGCCAAGGACTTGACATCGGAGAAGATGGATTGTTTCCTCTATCGAGACTTTCAAGCGCGCAATATAATGCTTGACAAAAATGGAAATCCGTACTTTATTGATTTCCAGGGTGGCCGCAAGGGTCCTTTCTATTATGATTTGGCTTCTTTCCTTTGGCAAGCATCTGCCAAGTATCCATTCAAGTTGCGCCGAGAATTGGTGTGGGAGTACTATCAGTCTCTGAAAAATTATACAGAAGTGCCGTCGGTTCGTCATTTTGTGAATCGTTTGAGTCTCTTTGTCCTCTTCCGTACCTTGCAGGTGTTAGGTGCGTATGGCTTCCGAGGCTACTTCGAGCGAAAGAAACATTTCTTGGACAGCATACCGGCTGCCATCCAGAATCTCCGTGATCTCCTGAAGATGGGTGAGAAGGTGTTCCCTTATCCTTATATGATGGATATGTTGAGAAGGCTCACCGAACTGCCACAGTTCGCTCGCATCGAGAGCGCAGCTGTCAATCGTTCGGATGGATATAAGACTACGGATAAGAATATTTATAGTGCTCATCCACAGGATGGACCCGCCACCTTCTCCAAGTATGACGGCAAGGGACCATTGGTGGTGAAGGTGTTCAGTTTCTCTTATAAGAAAGGAATCCCCGAAGACCCATCGGGCAATGGAGGTGGCTATGTGTTCGATTGTCGCAGCACCCACAACCCTGGGCGATATGAACCCTATAAGAAATTGACTGGTTTGGACGAGCCTGTCATCCGATTCTTGGAGGACGATGGCGAGATTTTGAATTTCTTGGAACATGTCTATGCGCTCGCCGACCATCACGTGAACCGATATATCCAGCGAGGCTTCACTTCGTTGATGTTCTGTTTCGGATGTACAGGTGGTCAGCATCGCAGTGTTTATTCAGCCCAGCACTTGGCGGAGCATATCCACGAAAAGTTTGGCGTGGAAGTACGAATTTGCCATAGAGAACAGAATATAGAGCAGGTTTTGCCAGCAAAAGAATAGAAATATTGATGATTATTTTGTTCTTTGGGAAAAAAGAAGTAAATTTGCATCATCAATTTGATTGAGTTATGGCAGAAGAAGAAAGATTATCAAAAAATAAATACTCAGAGAGGAAGCAAAAGCAGAGAGAAATGCTTGCTGCTTTCCTCTATGATGTGGCAAAACTGTCTATCAGTGGAGTCGGTATCGGAGGCTTCTCGCCATTGGTGACAGGCGACGAGATGAATGTATATAATTATACATGTGTAATTGGTGGGTTGATAGCTACGGCTTTGTTTGTTTATATGGCTAATAGTATACTCAAACCAAATGTTAAATTTTAAAATGATAGATTTATGCAGTTAATGACTTTAATATACGCAATACTTATAGTTATAGGTCTTGTCATGTTAGCTTGGCTTCACTCAGATTCTGGTAAACGCTTTTTGAGCGACGATTACTAATAAATACAGCTTAGAATGATGCAAGCAATGATATTCGCAGCTGGTTTGGGCACTCGCCTGAAGCCTCTTACCGACCGCATTCCGAAGGCGTTGGTAAGGGTAGGGGGAGAACCTTTGCTCAAACGTGTCATCTTTCAGTTGAAGGATGCAGGGTTCACCCGCATTGTAGTGAACGTTCACCATTTCTCCAATCAAATCATCGATTACCTCCACGACAACGATAACTTCGGTCTGGATATCCGCATCAGCGACGAGACCGACAAACTTCTTGAAACGGGTGGAGGCATCAAGAAAGCCTATCCGCTCTTCGTCCCATCCGAGCCTATTCTCATCCATAATGTCGATATTCTGAGCAATGTCGATTTAAGGAAGTTCTATCAGATGGAGAGTAAAAATATGGTTGCTGCCCGTCTTTTGGTAAGCGAACGCAAGACCAAGCGTTATCTTCTCTTCGACGATACGATGCGATTGGTGGGATGGACTAATATCGAGACCGGTGAGGTGAAGAGTCCTTACGATAATCTCGACCCGAAGAAATATAAGATGTATGCCTTCTCGGGCATTCACATGGTAGCCCCGTCCCTCTTTCCATTGATGGATGATGAACCTGACAGGTTCCCTATCATGGACTTCTACCTAAAGCATTGCGACAAGGTTCGCATCGAGGGCTATGTGAAAAATGACCTCAAGCTGATGGATGTCGGCAAGCAAGAGACGCTGAAGGAAGCGGAAGCGTTCCTAAAGAAACTTTAGTAAGTGAAGAGTGAAGAACGAAGAGTGAAGAAACAACGTTCGACGGACGAAGTGAAAGTCAATTCAATAGCTTTGATAAATATAACTTGTAAATTATAAATTATTAATTAAGATAAAATGCAACAGAAGATTATTATTTTGGATTTCGGTTCACAGACGACCCAGTTGATTGGTCGTCGTGTACGTGAGCTCGATACCTTCTGCGAGATTATGCCTTACAACAAGTTTCCGAAGGACGACCCATCGGTGATTGGTGTCATCCTGAGCGGTAGTCCTTACTCCGTTCACGATCCGGAAGCTTTCAAGGTAGATTTGAGCCAGTTTATTGGTCGCATCCCAGTGCTCGGCATCTGCTATGGTGCCCAGTATCTCTCTTACGCCCAGGGTGGTAAGGTGGAGGCTGCTGACAGTCGTGAGTACGGACGTGCCAACTTGGAGCAGTTTGACAAGGAGAATCCTTTGTTCAAGGGCTTCGTGGAGAACTCGCAGGTGTGGATGAGTCATGGTGATACCATCACGGCTATCCCAGAGGATTACAAGTGCATCGCCTCTACAGCGAATGTGAAGTTTGCTGCCTATGCATCTACCAAGCAACCAGTTTGGGCAGTGCAGTTCCACCCAGAGGTGTTCCACTCTTTGCAGGGTACCCAACTCTTGAAGAACTTCGTGGTTGACATCTGCGGCAGTAAGCAGGACTGGAGCGCTGACTCTTTCGTTGAGACAACCGTTCGTGAGTTGAAGGCTGAATTGGGCGACGACAAGGTGATCCTCGGTCTCTCTGGTGGTGTCGATTCCAGTGTGGCAGCTATGCTCTTGCACAAGGCAATCGGCAAGAACCTCACCTGTATCTTCGTTGACCACGGTATGCTTCGCAAGAATGAGTTCCGTGACGTCATGGAGGATTACAAGGGCTTGGGCTTGAACGTAATCGGTGTGGATGCATCGGCTAAGTTCTTCGCCGACTTGGCTGGCGTTACCGACCCAGAGAAGAAGCGTAAGATTATCGGTCGTGACTTCGTGGAGGTATTCAATGCCGAGGCTAAGAAGCAGACAGGTGCCAAGTGGCTTGCCCAGGGTACCATCTATCCTGACCGTATCGAGAGTTTGAATATCACTGGTAAGGTTATCAAGAGCCACCACAACGTGGGAGGTCTTCCTAAGGAGATGAACTTGAAGCTTTGTGAGCCATTGAAGTGGTTGTTCAAGGACGAGGTTCGTCGTGTAGGTCGCTCTATGGGAATGCCAGAGCACTTGATTACTCGTCATCCATTCCCTGGACCAGGTTTGGCTGTTCGTATCTTGGGTGATATTACTCCAGAGAAGGTACGTATCCTCCAGGATGCCGACGACATCTATATCCGTGGCTTGCGTGAGTACAAGGTGAAGTTGAGTGGCGAGGAAGCTCGCCGAGTATTGGCAGCCGGTGTTCCTGCCGACATGCAGAATGGCGAGATTGAGGTATCTCTCTACGACCAGATTTGGCAGGCAGGTACCATCTTGCTTTCTACCGTTCGTTCGGTAGGTGTGATGGGCGATGAGCGTACTTACGAGCATCCTGTGGCATTGCGTGCCGTGACCAGTACCGATGCGATGACAGCCGACTGGGCACATCTGCCATACGACTTCATGGCGAAGGTAAGTAATGAGATTATCAACAAGGTGAAGGGTGTGAACAGAGTTTGCTACGACATCTCCTCCAAACCACCTTCGACAATCGAGTGGGAGTAAAATCCTGCTATCTATAAGAAGCAAAGAACTTTATATGTTAGATTTCTATCTATAATATAAGGTATAAGAAAAGCCCCTCCGTGGAGAGCTGATGAAGGCTCCCGCTGGAGGGGATTTTTTTAGTGATAGAAATCCCCCTCCACGAGGAGCTGATGATAGCTCTTAGCGGAGGGGGATATGTTATTTCTCTGTCAGTCGATAAGCCTTTCCTCTCTCTGATTCGATCATCAGATTGCTGTTGTTCTCGATGATAGGCTTGATGCGGCGGATGAGTGTGTAGAGTGTTTCGCTGGCATCAGGTTTCTTGGGCCATAGAGCATCACAAATCTCTTGTTTTGATAGTTTGTGATGTTCGTTCTCGAAGAACAGCTGCATCTGTTGGTGCTGCATCGGAGTGAACTTGACGGCTTCATCGCTCTCCTTTTTATAAAAGGCATCGTCGGATGAAGAATAAGAGAGAGTTCCGAAGTTTTGTCTTAAACCAGTTTCAACTTCGTTCCTTTTACGAAGATAATATACCGACCAAATTGCCCAAAGCATCGCCATCAGCGTCAACGTCATGGACGCGCGCTGGTTGCTCATGCCCCATACGTCAAGCATCGAACAGTTGGCATATCCTTGGATATGATTCTTGGAGAGAAGCATTGTTTTACTGGTGAGTGGCATTCCTTTCCATTCCCCTTCTGTCTCTTTCCATTCTTCTTCCGTGTCATTTCTTTCTTCTTCATTGCCCTTTCTTTCCTCTTTCATTGCATAGCAGAGGATGCTCGTCTGTTTGAGCAAGTCGATGCTGAGATGGGAGCGATAGGATTGAATGGTATCAGGAGTAATCCAATGGTCTTGTCGCTCTTGTAGTGTTTGGGCAAGGGCTTGGTCCATGTCCTTGATGATGGCATATTGCGCCTTGCGATAGTTGCTCACGCTGGAGAATATCGCTGACATCACCAGGATGGCGAATACGAGGAGGGTATGATAGGGTCTTAATTTCATATTGTTTCTTTCTTTTTGTTGTTTGGTTGCAAAAGTACGGATTTCTTCTGAATAATGTGCTATCCTGCCGTATAAATATCGTTAATTCTTAGAATTCGGCTTATAGGGGCTTGTTGTCAGTTTCCTAAAAGTATGCTGTCTGGAAATGTCAGAGTAATGTCAGCCTATATTTTTGCCTAAATGTACATATCTTACTACTTTTGCCAGCGAAAAATAAACATTAGGAACAAGTAAGATGATTATGAAAGTAAGATTATTCGTAAGTTTGATGATGGGTTTGCTGGCTTCTTGCTCAGAAGCCTTGGCGCAAGAAGTCAACGATGGTTCGGAGGCTTCAGTGCAGAATGCTGCAAAGAAAGGTAAGGAGAAAGATACCGCCCAGGATTCCATTGCCTTGCAAGAGGTGGTGGTGAAGGCGGCACGTGTGGTCAACAAGGTAGATGGCAAGTTGATATTCCCGAGCGAGGTGCAGAAACAAAACTCCCATTCGGGATTCTCCCTGTTGGGTAAACTTATGCTGCCGAATATCCGAGTAGATGAACTGTCTCGTTCCATTGTGGCAATCAATCAAAGGGGAAGTGTGCAAGTTCGTATCAATGGCATCATTGCCAATGTGCATGAGGTGCAAGCCTTGGATGTATCTGCGGTTACGAGTGTCGATTATATTGACAGTCCTGGCGTGAGATATGGCAAGGATGTGGCATACGTGATAGATATTCATACTCGTAGGTCTGCTATGGGAGGGAGTTTGGGTTTTGATCTTCAGAATGCACTCACCACAGTGAAGGGCACTAATGACATCTATGCTTCCCTAAACCGAGGTAAGAGCCAGTTTCACCTTTTCTACGAACAGAGCTATGCCGATTATCGGGCGAGCGATTCCCGAGAGGATTCCCAATATCGCTTGAACGATGGTACGGATTATTGTATCAGCCGAAAATCAATGAGTGGAAAGAATAAGAGTTTTGGCAATGTATTGGAGATGAAATACAGCCTTGCGGATTCAGCATCGTATGTGTTCCAAACGATATTCTCTACATCTTTTAATAATAGTCCTCGATCGTTTGCCGAACAACTAGTTACAGAATCCACAGGCTCGGAGTATGTGGTGCATAGCAATGACAAGAGCCGAGACTTCACGCCTTCGCTCGACTTGTACTTTTATCATCAGTTGGGTAAGCATCAGTCGTTGACTGCGGATGTCCTCGGAACATATATCCAGACAAAGAGCGATAGTTATGATGACGAGGGTACGCCATACGCTTACCAGGTGGATGGAAAGACCTATTCCTTGATAGGTGAGGCTATTTATGAGAACCAGTTGAAGCCTTTCACCTTCTCTGCAGGCTTGAATGTGAACTGGAAGTATATGAACAATGTATATAGTGGCGATGCAGAGAGCAATAACAGCATCCACTCTTCGGGCATCTATGGGTTTGCGCAAATCAAGGGAAACTTGTCGAAACTGAGCTATGTGGCAGGAATCGGTCTGAGCAACCAGCGTTATCATCAGGGCGATAATCAATATAGTTTTTGGCTGAGTCGCCCAAAACTGACCTTGTCCTATCCGTTGTCTAAGGCTTGGCAGCTACGTTACGACTTCGAACTTTCGCAGCACATCTCTCAGGTGGCGATGGTTTCCGATACTCGCATTCGCAAAAACAAGATGGAATGGACAGTGGGAAATCCTTCGCTCAAGCCTAACGCTCGCTATGAACAAACGTTGACATTGTCGTATAGTCAGCCTCGATTCCGCAACGATTTGTCTGTGGATTATCGCATCAATCGTAATGCTAATCTTGCCAAATACACTCGCACGGAAGATGGCCAATTTCTCTATACTCAAGCGAACCAACCCCATTGCAATATGTTGTATGTGATGGAGGAGGCTCGTTATGACATCATCCCCGACCATCTGATATTTGCGATGAATGCGAGCGTCAATCGTTTCTT
>DKCU01000041.1:0-9882 GCA_002451555.1 Candidatus Segatella albertsiae | reverse complement strand
GGCAAATGGTCGATGATGCTGTATGCCGACAATGGTTGGAACTTTATGGAGGGTGAGAACATCGGCCATCAAGGCATCAACCTGCAAGGTTCCGTCGGTTATCGTCTTGGCAATTTCAACTTGACGCTTTATGTGGTGAATCCTTTCATCGCTCATCCTAAGATGCAATCAGCCGAATTGGTCAATGCCTTGATTCGGAAGCAAGTATCGTATCATAATAGCTCGATGGGTAACATGGTGATGCTGAGTGTGGCTTGGCGCATCAACCGAGGCAAGGAATATCGCACTATTCAGCAAAACATCAAGAACAAGGAAAGAGAAACTGGTATTCTGAGGTAAAGTCTGACATATAGAAGTAAAAAGAACAGTACAAAATTAGTATGTTCCCAGCACTCTCCAGTCCTCTATCAGCTTGAGCAGCCTTGGCATGGCTGGCTTGTAACTGTCGGGATAGGTGAGGGAATAGACGAAGAGTATCTGAACGCCATAATCAATACGATAGCCACGATAAAAATCTTCTTCATAATCTGTCGGTGCTATTCTTGTTCTTACATTGTTCTTTCCTTTGTTTGTCATCATAGGGAAAGATGTTGCAAAGGTACTGATTCTGATGGCATTGGGCAAAGATATTGTATGACATTTGTCTGACAATGAAAAAAATGGTGAAAAAACTTTGTCGTTCCGATTTTTCTTTGTAATTTAGCCGCATCAATCGTGAAGTCTTAGGGCGGTGCGACGTTATTATCAATTTAAATTTAAAGTATATAGTAGTTATGGGAAAACAAACGATAGATACATACAAATTGACTAGCATGGAGGAACCTTCTGATGAGATTCTTTCTCAACTGATGAAAGAAGTGGCTGAAGAGGCAAAGCGAAAGGGCGATGAGGCTAATCGTAAGTTCTTTGATAGACTAAAGACGTATTGTAAACAAGTAAGACAAGATTGGAATAGGAGGTATCCTGCATGAATAAGGAAATAGATAAAAAAATACATAAGCCAGTTTTGATAGTTATAGCCGGACCTAATGGTTCCGGCAAAACTTCTGTAACCTCCAAACTATTGCATCATGAATGGATGGAGGATGCAATATATGTCAATCCTGATATCGTAGCACAAGAGAAGTTTGGTGATTGGAATTCTCCCGAAGCGATTATGCAGTCGGTGAAGTATTGTGAGCACTTACGTGAGAATCGCCAAGCGAGTGATGGAGGGTGGGCATGATGTCCCTATCACGAAGATAATTTCTCGCTACTATAAGTCGATTGCAAATTGTGGTAACGCAGCTCAATATGCCGACAAGACTTATCTCTATGACAACTCAATAGATAATCATGAGGTAACTCCATTGTATCTTATGAACTTTGGCAAACTAGCAAAACAATATGAGGAGGATTTGCCTGAGTGGGCAAGCTTGATATTGGGTGAGTAAACTATCGTTGTTTGTGAATTAAAAAGTCCTTTCACACTTCTTGCATCTTCCTTGATTTGTAGATGTTTAAGTGTGAAAGGACCTTTTTTGTTGTTTCCTATAAGATAGCACTTAATCGAAAGGAAATTATCTCAGATGCTTTCCCTCAATACTTTCTCGATTTTCTTTATCCAGTAATCGCTGATACCTACTGCTTCTGCATATTCCTTGAATTTGCCAACGGCATCGGCAACTTCGTCAATGATATTGGCAGGCTTTAATGTCTTACCCTTTCTTTCTTTTCCTTGGATTTTCTCATCTGGTTGGGCAGCATAGGTAATGGAGGAAGCAACTTTTCTACTTCTTCCAGAAAACCGATGCTTCGCAAGAGCGAAAGAATCGTTCCGAATCCAATGTTGCGAGCATCGCCTTTTTCGAACTGACTAATTGTGAAAACACTCACGCCAGCCTTCTCTGCCACCTCCTTTTGGGTGAGGTCGCAGAACAGTCTATATTCCTTGAATCGACCTCCTAGTTCGGAGATGATTTCAGCGTTAGACTTAGCTTCTATACCATATTCTGTAATCATGTTGCAAATATAGTTATTTCTTTATTTATCTCCAAATAAGAGGATAAATATTTAAATATCTTTAGTAAAACTATCTTGTGCTTGGTGTCAAAGGCGGTGGAAGTCAAGCCTGGTTGCATGACTTTTTTATTCCTCTGCCAAGAAATACACAGGAGCGGTTCGGGAACCTTCCTTTATCAAGAAGCCTGAATCCACGAGTTTCTTCAACCAGTTGAGTGCCGTCTGCTTGCGGATATGAAACTCCATCTCCAAGGTTCGGCGGTTGATGGAGCGATGTACCTTTAGATACTCCTTGATTTTCTCCTTCAATGTATCCTCAGAGAATGGGTAGGAGCGGGAGGTATATTGCGACTTCTCGAAGTGGGTGTGATGCTTCACTTGCTTCAACAGGTCAGCATTGGGGCGAAACTTGATGCCTTTCACGCTTACATAGTCGGCTCTCACCTTGCTGTCGGGCTTCAGGTCGTCCATGGTAAGGTCGGCAGAGAGCGAGAGATAACCGATTTCGGGAATGTTCACACGTCTGCCGTCCTTCAAGTCTTCCTCGATGATGTCGCGGAGTCGCATGAGTACGGCGGAGACTTCCCCTTCGCCCAGGCAACTATGCTTGGCGATGCGCTCTATCATCTGCTTGTCGCTCATGGCAGGTTCCTCAAAGATGTGGGCGAATCTGCGTGTCTCGTCGTTTCCTCCAGCGTTCGGGAGATAATGTATTTCGTATTTGATGGCCATTCGAATGTTGTTTTTAGGTTAGTAAGAACTTATGTCCTTGCTGTCTGCCATGATGATTGGTAGGCGCTACAAAGGTACGTTTTTATTCTGAGAATAACAAGGAAAAGTTGAAAGAAATAGTAGAAGTCTTCCGAATATATAGTATTTGTCTTTAGAAAGTATAGGTTCTATGAGCGCACAACAGCTGTTGTGCGCTTGCACATCAGCTGATATGCGGCTGCACAACACGTGTTGTGCGCTTGTCGATCACCTGTTGTGCGGTCGAATTGCTATAGGGGCTAGGGGTATGTCGCTAATACCGATGGGGGTATGTCGCTAATACCGATGAGGGCTTGTTCCTATTACCGATGAGGCTTAGTCCCTATCCCATTTTCTAACACCTATTTTCTTTTTCATCTTTTCTCTAATTTTAGTAATCTTTTGCCAACCAAGTGGCAAAGAAGTAGTCGTATATTCTGTAGCCGTCCTCTTCTTGCGTGATGATGTCGTTCTTCAGCAAGCCCTTGATGGCACTCTGTACGGAACTGGCGGAAGGCAAGTTGTATCTTTTGATGAATGCAGCCGAAGTTACATTTTTGGCTGTTCCTTCTCGGGCGATGGCTTGGAGAATGAGTTTCTGTTTGGGAGCAAGGTGTGCCAGCAAGTCTTTGTAGCTGCTTTCTTGTGCCATGATAACGTTCTGTTCTGCTGGTTCCAACTTATCGATGTCGCACAGTTCGTTATGTTTGGTCAAGGCAAACAGCTCGTTCATCATCATCTGTACAAACCAAGTGCAACCGTTAAACTGCTGATAAACTTTTGCTATCAAGTCTTTGCTCACATGCTTGCCACGCAATTCGAAGAGATGAGTGGCGAACTCGGCATAGGTATCCAATGGTATCGGGTCCAATCCCATGCAGATGGCACTTTGGTAGAAAGGCTTGGAGGAGGAATTGAACATATTACTCATCAAGTGGCGCTTGCTTCCAGCAAAGACAAATAGGGTTTGCTGGCATTGTTGAATTTTGGTGCGAAGCAATGCCTCAACGTATTTCTCCTCGTAATTACTGATTTGCTGGAACTCGTCGATAGCTACGATGCAACGCTTGTCGGCAGCTTCGAGATACTCGAAGATTTCATCGAGCGTGGTTTGTGGTGTCTGGATGTCTCCCAGACTGATGTCGAAGTTAGGTTCTCCCGACATGGCATCGAGTTTGAATCCCATGCGTAGTGAGGCGATGATTTGGAAGAATCGTTCCGTCCAAACTTTTCCCTTAGGCTTCAGTTCGTCATAGATGGCTTTGCCCAAAAGATAGACAAACTCGGCAAGCGAGGTGGTGGCATAGATATCTACGAAGAAAGTATAAAAATGCTGGTTCAGTTCTGTCTGATGGAAGGTATGGTGAATGAGTCCTGTCTTTCCCATACGTCGAGGGGAAATCAGTGCCACGTTGCGACCGTTCTCAATCTGCTTGATTAAGAAAGCAGTCTCTTGTTTGCGGTCGCAAAAGTAGTCGGGAGAGATGTATCTTCCGACGATGAAGGGATTCAATATAGTTAAGTTTTCCATATTCCTATACCTTAAATGATATATGTCTTTATGCTCTATTATATAGATGCTTTATAATTTTATTGCAAAGATAATAATTATATTTGTAATAATTGAAAGAAGGGAACAAAAAATGTAATGGATATAAGGAAATAAGGAGAAATGAAGACCTTTTATAAACTTTTTCGCAAGAAAGCATGCTAGTTTCAATAATTCTTTGTATCTTTGCCATTGGATTTGGCTAATGCCATCTCCAAGACATCGTTGGTAAACAAAAAGCATTCGCTATTATTTCGCGTTCAGCCAAAAGCCTCGGAAACTTATTGGAAATAACGTAACAAGGAATAATTGTGATAAGGCATTCGGTATGGGATGCCTTAATCAACCGTATATTTAGCAATGCATCTACGCTATAGGCGTGGTGCATTCTTATGGGTTGATTGAGGTTTCCATTCCGAGGCTGCCTCATAGCTGAACGCAATAAGAGCATCACGCCCTTTTTGCGTCTTGGCGTGATTGATAGTTGTATGCACTCATTGTATCGTATAACTAACAATCAAGCGTTATGGCAAACAAGAATTTGAATGCCGCTAAGGTGGCAAAGAAAGATGAGTTCTATACTCAACTTTCTGATATAGAACGAGAGTTGCAGCATTATTGGCAGCACTTCCGTGGCAAAGTGGTGCTCTGCAACTGTGATGACCCTTACGAAAGTAACTTTTTCAAATATTTCGCTCTTCGATTCAACCAGTTAGGATTGAAGAAACTTATCTGTACCTGTTATAACGGTTCGCCAGTAACAGGTAACGAACTGGCTATTCATTTTGATGGTTTCGATGATGAGGAACCAAAGAAGATTGCGTATAAGGTGGAGATAACTGAGGTGAAGGATGAAAATGGCGATGGGGCAGTCGATTTATCCGATGTGCGTTATCTCTTGAAAAATGATAAAAATGTCTTGTCGATATTGAAGACTGGCGACTTCCGTTCGCAGGAATGCATAGAATTATTGAAAGAGGCAGATATTGTTGTGACTAATCCACCGTTCTCCTTATTTCGTGAATACATTGGGCAGTTGATGGAGTATGGGAAAAAGTTTGTAATTGTTGGTCATCAGAATGCCATTAAATATAAAGAAGTATTTCCCCTTTTTAAGGATAATAAAGTTTGGTTAGGCTATGGCTTCAAAGGTGCAGCTGCGCATTTCCTCTCGCCGTATAAAGATATCGCTGCAGCAGGCGACCATCGGAAAAATATGATAAGGGTTTCTGGCGTTATGTGGTTTACGAATCTTGAGATACCAAAGCATTATGAAGTTTGGGATTTGTTATGTCGCTATTCTGCTGATGAATATCCAACATACAGCAATTATGATGCGATAGATGTTTCAAAAACTTCGGATATTCCATCTGATTATAATGGATTAATGGGGGTGCCAATAACTTTTATGGATAAATATAATCCGAATAAATTTGAGATTATAGGAAATGCATGTGACACAGATTGGTGTCGAAATGCAGGGGTAAAAGCTATGGGGCAAGAAACGATTGATAAGTTGAGAGCACAAGGAAATAAGGCACATGTGACTGCAAATATGAACACTCTTTATGTAGAGAAAAATGGTGTGATATATTTACCGTATGCAAGAGTAATAATCCGTAACAAACATCCACAAACATCATGTTAAAAATAGATGAAAAGAAAGTAACCGTAGGTGAGCTGGTCAAAGGTTACATCAATAACGAAGAGCAAGGAGTGCGAGGGTATGATGGGTTGCTTGATATTCGTCCACCATACCAGCGTGAGTTTATCTATAACGAGCAAGAACAATGCGCGGTAATCAATACAGTCCTTCATGAATATCCGCTTAACATCATGTATTGGGTAAAGCGAAGTGATGATGCAGAATGTCCTTACGAAGTAATGGATGGTCAGCAACGTACTTTGTCTCTTTGTGAATATGTGGCAGGTAAGTTTGCCTACGATTTCAAGAACTTTTTCAATCAACCTGCTGACATACAGAAGACAATACTTGATTATAAATTGACTGTATATGTTTGCGAGGGGGAGGAGTCAGAAAAGTTAGAGTGGTTTAAGACCATTAATATTGCTGGTAAGCCATTAAATGAACAGGAGATACGAAATGCCGTTTATGCAGGTCCTTTTGTGAGTGACGCAAAGCGTTATTTCTCGAAGACGAATTGCGCTGCGTATCGTTTGGGAAAGGACTTGGTGAATGGTTCTCCTATCCGACAAGACTTCTTCAAGAAAGCCTTGGAGTGGATGGCTGAGCATGAAACTCGTAATGGCAAACCACAGTCTGCCGTTAGCTATATGTCTGTACACCAGCATGACCTCAATGCCATACCTATTTGGACTTACTTTCAAACAGTCCTTCGTTGGGCGATGGACACCTTCAACATGAAGAAATTCAAGAAAATTATGAAGGGCTTGGATTGGGCGAAGTTCTATGACGAGTATCATGAGAAGGTGCTTGACATCAAGGCCATGGAGAAGCAAATATCAGAACTTATGGGTGATGATGAAATCCAAAAGCCGCAAGGCATCATCCCATACGTCCTTACTGGTGATGAGCATTATCTTGACCTTCGTGTCTTCTCTGACAAAGTAAAACTTGCCGTTTGGGAGAAGCAGAACCATAAATGTGCTCTTTGTGGTAAGGAGTTTGACTATATGTTTATGGAAGGCGACCATATCACACCTTGGCGTGATGGTGGCAGAACAACCATCGAGAATTGCCAAATGCTTTGTAGGGAGTGCAACAGAAGAAAAGGAAGTAAATAGAATATATTACGAATATCCTTCATTACAAGTCTTTGATATTCAGTAAAGTCAAAAAAATAGTGAAGGATATTTTATATTTACAAGCCTGCTTTGCGAAGCATAGCACGCATCTTTATAACAAAGGAATCGGAGTCTCGATCTCTTTTTGGGCGAGCTAGAAAAGCTCTTTCGTTAGCTTTCATTTCCTCACGAAAGCGAATGGCATCTTTGCCGTGTAGAGTAGGGATAGCTTTTATTGCTGTAGCCATATTTATATCCTCCAATTGTTATTAAAAAACTTTGTTGATGTTAATTTGCTTCCTAGCCAATTCTGATACAATGTCGATCAATTCTTTGGCTGGTTCAACTAATGGAAGAACCTCGGTTTCCATATCGAGGATGTGGCGGTCTTCGTAGTCGCCAGTAAGTCTGAGCGAAAAAAGTTGGTTGAAAATCTTGCCAAACTTTTTATCGATGATGTTGTTCCGTAAAAATGCCATTCCAAACATTTGGATTACTCCATTATGAGTACTCGCTTCGTATTTGTAGGAGATAAGTAAAGCGGACACGGCATAGTAAGCTGCATAGTACAAACGGTTGGCCGCTGTTTCTACATAACCATTCTTAATGGAACCAACAGCTTCTGTATATGTACGGTTCGCTTTTTCTAGTCTGTACCGTACAACTTCAATTCTATCTGTGTCGGAAAGTTGTCCTTTTGTCATATTGCAATTCCCTCCCTTGTAACGTTATGATTAAATAAGGTATAATGGTTTTCTTCCCATTCTTTTTGGGAGAAAAGAATGGGATTGATGATTTCGTTAATATCCCATCCTAATTCTCTTAATGGATAGGAATACTTGTCATAGTCTTGTAGAGTGACCTTTGGCTTGTCGAGAAGAATCAGTACATCCCAATCGCTCCCTTCTTTTTCCGTTCCTCTGGCACGAGAACCGAAAAGGATGGCCTTTGCATGAGGGTCTATCTCGTGCAATTTGTTGTGCATTGCTTCTATGACTTGTTTCTTCTTCATAACTTCTTTTTTTTATATGATGCTGCAAAAATACAAGTTTTCCTTGTTATCACCAAACTTTTTGGGATAAAAGTACTATATAGCCTGAAATGTTTTGCTATTACCTATGCAAACACCCCTGCAACTTTCTCCAGCCATTCCTTGTCAATCGCATCGAATGTGTTGAGATGCTCGCTGTCAATATCGAGTACGGCGATGACTTCGTCATCCTTGATGATGGGTACTACTATCTCAGAACGAGAGAGACTGCTGCAAGCGATATGTCCCGGGAATTTATCTACGTCTGCCACGACGATGGTCTCGGCTTTGTCCCATGCTGTGCCGCAAACGCCTTTGCCTCGCTTGATGCGAGTGCAAGCCAATGGACCTTGGAATGGACCTAATACCAAAACTTCGTCGATGACACGATAGAACCCCACCCACCAGAAGTGGAAGGTGTCCATGATGCAAGCTGCCACGTTTGCCATATTGGCTATCACGTCGCTTTCGCCCTCTACGAGAGATTGGAGCTGAGGAAGGAGAGTAGCGTAGCGCTCCTCCTTGCTGCTGCCTTGGATAATTAGATGTTCTGCCATAATTACTTTCTAAAATGATAATATCACCGCAAAATTACGTTTTTTCTTTGTTATCTCCAAACTTTTGGGACAAGAAGTGATTGGTAGTCAGATTTTATTCGTACTTTTGTACCGCTTTTCATTATACATTAATTAATAGGAGGAACAATCAGATGAAACAGAAAGCGAAGAAAATAGGAATCGGCTTGGCGATAGGCATTGTTGCCTTGCTGATGGCTGGCTTGTATGGAGCCAGCGAGTATATGCTCAGTTACTCTCTTGGCTATCCCAAGGAGGAACGGATGACGGCGGAACATTGGAAGAACCGCATGAAGAGCGAATGCCCTTGGACGGTGGCTTGGATGGACTCCATTTATCAGCATCATTGCGTGAAGGATACTTTCGTCACGATGCCGTCGGGCTACAAGGCGCATGCCATCTATCTCTTTGCGCCAAAAGCAACCGCCAACACTGCCGTCGTGGTGCATGGTTATAAGGTACGTGCCGAGGGAATGCTCCACATCGCCTATCTCTATAATCATGATTTGGGATACAATGTCCTCCTTCCCGACCTTTATGGACATGGCAGGAGCGAAGGCGACCATATCCAGATGGGATGGAACGATAGATGGGATGTTATCAGATGGTCGGAAATAGCCAATGATATTTTCAAGGTGAAGAGTGAAGATACTTGGCAGGTAATCCACGGCATTTCGATGGGAGCTGCAACTACGATGGCTGTGTCGGGCGAGAAAACTCCTGACTACGTGAAATGCTTCGTGGAGGATTGTGGATTCATGAGTGTATGGGATGAGTTCGCCGACCAACTGAAAGACCAATTTGGCTTGCCGTCCTTCCCACTGATGAACACCACCTCATGGCTCTGCCATCACAAGTACGGCTGGTCGTTTGCCGAGGCTCAACAAATCGCACAGGTAAAAAAGAGCACCAAGCCGATGCTTTTTATCCATGGCGATAAGGACGACTTTGTGCCTTACAATATGCTCCGTCCGCTCTATGAGGCGAAGACGAAGGGCAGGAAAGCCATCTTCATCGCCAAAGGTTCTGTACATGCAATGGCTTATCGGGACCACCATCAGGAATACACCCAAAAAGTGAAAGAGTTTCTTGTTCCATAATGAAATGGTGAGGAAAGTGTTGGCTTAAGTTGGGTGCTTTTGTTATTCCACAATGTGCTGTCCCACGACAAACCATTCGAAGGCATGGCGGTAATCGAAGCGCTTGAAGAG
>DKCU01000040.1 GCA_002451555.1 Candidatus Segatella albertsiae | reverse complement strand
CTTTTTCAAGTGGACTCATATAATAAAAGAATATTATATATAATAAGGTCGATTCTCAATAGCAGTTCGATATACAATAAATAGTTCGATTCTCAATAACAGTTCGATATACAATAAAAAGTTCGATTCTCGATAGCAGGTCGATATATAATAAATAGGTATGAAGATTTTAGGAAGGTTTTATTTGATAGTAGTTCTTTGGGTAGTCTCAGTCGTACAGCTGATGGCTCAGGAAAAACTGACGGGTCGTGTCATAGATGAGGACGGCTTCGCCGTGTCGTATGCCAGTGTGCAGTATCGAGGGCACAAGATAGCAGTCTCCAGCGACGGCGAAGGTAAGTTTACCATCGAGAAGCATCCAGGGTGGATGCTCACGGTCTCAGCGTTAAGCTACAAATCGACTACCGTCAAGGTCGATGAGAAGACCAACTTCATCGAGGTGAAGCTCAAGGACGACAGTCATAAGCTTACCGAGGTGGTGGTCAAGTCCAAGCGTGGCAAATATACTCGCAAGGACAACCCTGCCGTGGAACTGATGAAGCGTGTCATCGCCGCCAAGAAGAAGACGGACTTGACCAATCATCCTTATTATCAATATGACAAGTACCAGAAGATAACCCTGTCGCTCAACGACCTGAAGAAGGAACAGCTCGAAAACAAGTTCTTCAGCAAGCGTCAGTACCTTCTCGACCAGGTGGAGACCTCGCCTTACAATGGCAAGCTCATCCTGCCTGTCAGCGTCGATGAGACGGTGTCCCAGCATATCTATCGCAAGGACCCAAAGACCGAGAAGGACATCATCAAGGGTCAGCAGAGCAATGGTATCGGACAGATTATCCAGACAGGTGAAATTCTGAACACCGCCCTCAAGGAGGTGTTCACCGACGTGGATATCTACGACGACTACGTGCGCCTCTTGCAGTATCCGTTCCCGTCACCGATAGGTCGCACAGCCGTGTCTTTCTATCATTTCTACATCGAGGACACGGTGTATGTGGATAGAGACAAGTGCTATCACTTGCAGTTTATCCCTGCCAACTCGCAGGACTTCGGTTTCCGTGGCGAACTGTATGTGCTTGCCGACAGCACCCTCCATGTGAAGAAGTGCAATCTCTATATGCCTCACAACACCGATGTCAACTGGGTGCAGGACATGAAGATAGAACAGGAATATACCAAGCTCGACAATGGCGAGTGGGTGCTCTCCAAGGACGATATGGTGGCAGAGATACATGCCAACAAACTCTTGCAAGACCTGCTGGTGGTGCGCAACACGCGACTCACCGACTATGCCTTCGACGAATTGCCGAAGCAACTCTTCAAGGGCAAGGCGAAGGTGCGGCACGACATGGATGCCATGAATCGTGACGAGGCTTACTGGAACAAGTACCGACAGGTGGATTTGACCAAGAGCGAGTCGTCGATGGACAGTTTCATCCATCGCATGGAGAACTCCAAGGGATTCAAGTACATCATCTTCTGTGTGCGTGCCTTGATGGAGAACTACGTCGAGGTGGCTCACAAGACCGACAAGAACGGGGAGAAGCGTAGCACCTTCGACCTCGGTCCTGTCAACACATTTATTTCAAACAACTTCGTGGATGGCGTGCGCTTGCGTCTCGCTGGTCGCACGATGGCTGCCCTCAACCCACACTTCTTCTGGGATGGCTACGGGGCATACGGTATGAAGAGCCATGACTGGTATTACGGACATATTTTCACTTACTCATTGAACAAGAAAAAGAACAGTCCGTTTGAGTTCCCGATGCGCAAGTTTACCGTCGAGGTGGGCCACGACATCACGTCGCCTTCCGACGACAACCTCTTGCACAACAAGGACAACTTCTTCATGACCATCCGTGCCACCAAGCAGGACCAGATGTATCTCTACCAGCGCCAGAAGGTGGGATTCACCTACGAGACCGACTGGGGCTTCCGCTTCGACACCAGCTTGCGCTGGCAGAGTAACCGCACCGTCGGCAACCTGCATTACTTCAAGGTAAGCGACGGCACGGAAGTGAAGAAGATACGTACCACCGAGGCAAGTGTGGGCTTCGACTACAACCCGGGTGTGACCTATGTCAACACCAAGCAGCAGCGATTGCCTATCAACCTCGATAGTCCTGAGATAACATTGAGCCACACCATGGGCTTCGATGGCTTCATGGGCGGTCAGTATAAGAGCAATCTCACGACCCTGGGCATCTACAAGCGTCAGTGGCTCGGCAGCTTCGGTTACATGGACTTCAATGTGACAGGTAAGATACAGTGGAACAAAGTGCCATTCTCCATGCTCGTGCAACCACCTGTCAACCTCTCCATCTTCGAGCAGGAGGCGACAGTCAGCATGATGAAAGATTGGGAGTTCCTCAGCGACCGACAGATATTCTGGTCAGTGGCTTGGGATATGAACGGAAAGCTCTTGAACCGCATTCCGCTCATCAAGAAGCTGAAGTGGCGTGAGTATGTGGCAGTGAAGGGTGTATGGGGCGACTTGACCAGCAAGAACGACCCTACCAAGAACGTGGACGACCCGCTGCTCTTCAAGTTCCCGAACAACTCTTACAGTTTCGGAAAGACTCCTTACTGGGAGGTAGTGGCTGGTGTGCACAACATCTTCAAGTTCTTCGGCATCGACTACGTGCGCCGTCTGAACTACCTGGATCATGGAAATATCAGCAAGTGGGGCATCCGCATGGGATTCCTCATGTCATTCTAACGATATACTCAATGTGATACCCTTACGCAGCGAAACGCTGCGTAAGGGTAGTTTGGGTTTATAGGGTAGGTCGGTATAAAACTTATGGGAATGCTATAATAATTTATGGGAAATATCGTTCTAATAAATAGAACATACCTATTTTATTTTAATAAGTAATGTATTAATATTTTGCACAATGAAAATATTGTTAGCGGATAGACAGGATATTACCCGTGCCGGCATGATATACATCTTGCAGGACATCGAGGGAGTGGAATGGAAATACACGGAGGACAAGGCGGAGCTGATGCTTGCGCTGAAGGAGAATGACGACACGGTGGTGATACTCGACTACACTACATTCGACATTAATGATGCCGACGAACTGCTCATCCTCAACCAGCGGTTCACGCATACCCGTTGGTTGCTCTTCAGTGAGGACCTGAGTGCCGACTTCGTGCGTGTGCTCATCGCTAGCAGTATGCAGTTTAGTATTCTTTTGAAGGAAAGTCCGATGTCGGAAATCAAGGAAGCGGTGAAGTATTGCATGCATGGCAGCCGATACATCTGCCAACGCATGACCGAGGTGCTCTTGGCTCCACAGCACGAGGTCGAAGAGAAAGTGAACCTGACCAAGACGGAGACTGAGATACTGAAGGACATCGCCCTCGGCATGACGACCAAGGAAATCGCCGACAAAAGATTCTCTAGCTTCCACACCGTCAACACCCATCGCAAGAACATCTTCAGAAAGCTGAAAGTAAACAATGTGCATGAGGCAACGAAGTATGCATTGAGGGCTGGACTCGTAGATACAGCGGAATACTATATATAAAGGTAAAAAGGTAAAAAGGTAAAAAGGTAAAAAGGTCAAAGAATCGGAAAACAAGTAGAGTCTTACAGATAAAAATAGGCTTAGATTTGTCTCACGACAAACCTAAGCCTTTCTTGTTTCTAACTAACTTATTATCAACTATTCATTACTTTCGAGTGCAAAATTAGTACATTTTTAGTGATAATGTTTCTAAATTATGAAAAAAACACACGTAAACGTTTGCGCCTTACGAAAAAAAAATGTACCTTTGCATCGTGTGCTAGAGAATGGGTGTTAAGCGATTTTGATTCGTACACCTTAAGGACACAAGAGCATTTGAATGAAGTAAGAGTAATTTAACTAACTAACATCGCAAAGGAGATATACATTAACGTATGAAGCAGCGAAGAACATCCTTGAAAGACCTAGCCGACCGCTTGGGAGTCAGCATCGCCACCGTATCCAGGGCTTTGAGAAACAGCCATGAGGTGGGTGAGGAGATGACACGTAAAGTGAAAGACCTGGCTAAGGAACTGAATTATCGGCCTAATCCATTCGCACAGAGTCTCAGAAAGGAGGCCCCTCGTGTGATAGGTGTCATAGTGCCTAACTTGGTTACCCACTATTATGCAGCGGTGCTCGACGGCATCGAGGACTATGCCTCTAGATGCGGCTACTCCGTCATCAGCGCCAACAGCCATGAGGATCATGAGCGTGAGGAGAAAGCCTTGGACAACTTCCTGGATATGCACGTGGAGGGCATCATCGCTTGTCTGGCGCAAGACACCGTCGATTATTCTCATTTCGAGCAGTTGCATACCATGGGAATCCCTCTTGTGTTCTTCGCCCGTTGCTGTTTGGAAGATAAGTTCTCGCAGGTGGTGGGAAACGGTGACGTAGCTGCACAGGACGCCACCCAGCACTTGATAGAGACGGGTTCGAAGCGCATCGCCTTTATCGGAGGTCCTAACCATCTCGACATGGTGCGCCGACGCAAGCATGGGTATCTGGAGGCTCTGAGAGACAACCATATCCCTATCGACCGAAACCTTGTGGTGTGTGACAAGATAGACTTCGACGTGGCTCGAAACGCTACGCTCAAACTCTTGGAAAGCGAGAATCGGCCAGATGCCATCTTGGCATTCAACGACATCATCACCTATGCAGCCTTCGATGCCATCAAGGCCAAGGGACTGCGCATCCCGCAGGATGTCGCCATCATCGGTTTCACGGATGGTGATACCGCTGCATTCGTCACACCTCGATTGACCGCCATCATGGACAAGGCGCACGAACAGGGTACCAAGGCGTGCGAACTCCTGATGAGAAGCATCAATGGGGACGAGAAGATATATAAGGTGGTGGTTCCGATGATACTCAAAATACGCGAAAGCTCTGAGAAACAACAAGGATGAAGTAAATGATAAAGAGTAAACTCTCTGATATGGATGATTCTGCTTATTAGTAATAAGAATAGACTCTCTCTACATTGGTAAATAGGCTCTCTACATAAGACTTAAGAAACAAATAAAACCTAATTATATAAAGATGAACTGTTTAAAACGATACTACTTTTGGATGCTGATGATGGTCATGGGAGTGGCATACTCCCATGCCGAGCTCCACTTGGAACTGGAGTTCAACCATCTGACCAATCGTGACGGATTGAGCAACGGCCAGGTCAATGCCATCCTGCAAGACAACAGGGGCTATATCTGGCTGGGCACTCAGTCGGGATTGGATCGATACGATGGCTTCCGCTTCATGAACTTTTTCTACAAAAACTTAGATACAAGTTCGCTTCCCAACAATTCCATCGACGAAATCATGCAAGATGCCATCGGCAACCTGTGGATTCATACGGGCATGGGCTATTGCATCTATCAATATACAAACGAGAAGTTTGATAGAAATCCAGAGAAATGGTTGAAGACTATTGGAATCGATGGTGTCCCTCACAAGGTGTTCATTGATTCCAATAAGAACATGTGGTTTGTCATGTACGGCAAGGGTTGTTATTTCTTGAACACGAAGACTTTCAAGCACCGTTTTTTCAGCTTCAAGCAGATGGGACTGCCCGACCAAAAGGAGGTCAATGCCATCACGGAGCAAAAGGGCTCAGCCGTGCTGTCTTTCCGCAATGGTACGTTGTGTCGTATTGATGGCCTCAAGGGCAAGGTGCTTTGGACCAATCGTTATCTCACGAATACCTATCATCTGACGGATGAGGGAGCCTATACTTACATCGACCATTGCAACAATTATTGGGTTCTTTCCAATAGTTATGTGTATGTCTATAGTCCTTTGCGAAAGAAATGGTATGTGGGCATGGATGAGTTTGTGAAGTCGCTGGGCATCAATATGCCGACATCCAATAAAATCTTGATTCGAGACATCGCCAAGGGAAAGGATGGCAAGTTGTGGCTCGCCACAGACCATGAGGGACTCTTCGTCCTGGACTACAAAAAGAAAACTTGTAAGCAGTATGTGAAGAGAGGACAGGCGAACAGCTTGATGGACAATTCTCTTCAGCGTGTCTATATAGATAGAAGCGGTGCTGTCTGGGTTGGTTCTTACAAGAATGGTATCGCCTATTATTCGCCTTCTTCTAAGAGATTCTCGACCATCGACTTGGGTGATATCTGTACGATTACCCAGGATAAGTTGGGTAATTACTGGTGTGGTACTAACGACGCTGGCATTGTTTGCTATAATCCTTATACTGGCGAACAAACTCATTATGGGATGGCGCAGACGGGCTTGAAGTCGGACATCGTAGTGAGTAGCGTGACGATGCAGGACGGAACGATGTACTTCGGTACCTTCAATGGTGGACTGGCCAGGTATCGCAACGGGCAGTGGAAAACTTATTACCAGTCGCCTCATGGACTGGCTCATCAGAGCGTCTGGGCTTTGTGCGAGGACAAGCATCACCGTCTCGTCATCGGTACGCTCGGCGGTGGCTTGCAATTCATGGACACCCAGAAGGAGACGTTCAAGACCATCGACCTGAACAACTCGAAGATACCGACCAACTATATCGGTTCGCTGATGAATATGTCGAATGGAGACATCTTGATAGGTCATTCGCAGAACTTCTCGACCATCAATGTGGATACCTACAAGTTGACCAATTACAATGCGGCACGTGGCGGAAGGGCGTTCCCTAGTCCTGCCATCAATGATGCCATCATGGACAGTCGTGGCATCGTCTGGATGGCTACGCCTGCGGGCATCACCATGTACGACCCGAAGTCGGGACAGATGGAGTCGGTCAACGAACTGAATGGTACCCAGGGAGCCGTGGGATGTTCTGTCGTTGAGGACCAAGCCAAGACCATCTGGCTCATTTCCGAATTTATCGTGACACACGTGAAGGTTTCCAAGGACAACAAAGGGAAGTGGGAACTGAACATGACCAGCTATAATTCCATGGATGGCTTGCAAGACAGGCAGTTTAACTATCGCTCGGCTTTCTTGTCGCGCAATGGCGACTTGGTGCTCGGTGGACAGGATGGCATCAACATCATCCATACACAGACAGACCGTTTGCCTCACCATCATGTGAAGGCGATGTTCAGCGGACTGGTGCTTTTCGACCATCCTTTGAAGGCTGGCGAGGAGTACGAGGGGAGAGTTGTGCTGGAGAAGTCGTTGGATGAGAGCCGTGAACTGAATTTGAGTTACAAGGACAATGCCTTCACCATCCAGTTGTCTTCGGGCGATGTCACGGTGCCATCTCGCAATCGTTTCCTCTATCGCATGTCTGGTGTCACCGACAAGTGGTTGATGACTGCCTCCGGTCGTCCTGAGGTGACCTTTACCAATCTCTCCTCGGGCTCTTATACCTTGCAAGTGAAAGTGGTGAATGGTGATGGTACGGTCTGCGATGAAATCAGTGAGTTGCATATCAATGTGCATCCGCCTTTCTATCTTTCCGTCTGGGCTCTTATGGTATATATGCTGTTGGCTTGCGGGGCTGTCTATCTCTATCGCAAGCGTGCATTGGATCGCCAAAAGATGTTGTTCGAACGTGAGAAGATGGAGGAGAACATCCGAAAGGACAGGGAGCTCAACGAACTGAAATTGAACTTCTTCACCAATGTGAGTCATGAGCTTCGCACGCCGCTCACCTTGATTATATCTCCGCTTGCCAACATGATCAAGAATGAAGACAACGACGGAAAGAAACGCAAGTTGGAATTGATTCATCGCAATGCGGAGCGTCTGTTGAACCTAGTCAATCAAATCCTTGATTTCAGAAAGATAGAGCAGAACAGCGGCAAGCTGACCCTCACCCAGGTGGAGGTGGTCTCTTATGTTGAGAACATCTGTCGCTCGTTCCAGTTGTTGGGCAATGCCAAGATCAAGTTGGTGTTCATTTCGTCAGCCAAGGAACTCCTCATGAAATTCGATGTCGATAAGGTGGGCAAGATCATCAACAACTTGTTGAGCAACGCCTATAAGTTTACGCCTGACGATGGAACTGTGACCGTGAGCTTGGACGTATTGAGAAATGTCAAAATCAAGGGCATCTCGAAAGACGTGCTTCGTCTGAAGGTCGCAGACACAGGCAAGGGCATCAGCGACGAGGACAAACAGCATATCTTCGATCGCTTCTTCCAAGTCAACGGCACTGAGATGCAACCATTCGGTGGCAGTGGCATCGGTCTTAACTTGGTGAAGGCCTTCGCCGACTTGCATGGTGGTATGGTGACGGTTTCCGACAACCCTGGTGGTGGAACGGTCTTCGCAGTTGACATTCCACTTCTTCTGGGAGAGACGCAATCTGAGGCATTGGGGCAAGAGAAGAAACCAATATTGGACTTTGGTTCATCAAGCAATCATTCTTCAGTTTTGCATGATGTTGTTTCTGCAACCGAAGAATCGGAGGCAGTGGCTTCTGTACAGCCTGGTGACGCATCGGCGCATCCTTCGGCACAGGTATCCGCTTCGTCAGTTCAGGCTCCTGCTTCATCAGCACAGGTATCTGCTTCGTCCGCTCAGAAACCGAAGGTGCTCTTAGTCGATGACAGTGATGACTTCCGTGAGTTCATGAACGAAATCTTGTCTGAAAGCTACGAGGTGACGCAAGCTGTCAATGGCAAGGAGGCTTGGGACATCTTGCAGAGCCAGCCTTTGCCAGATGTTATCTTGAGCGACGTGATGATGCCAGTCATGGACGGCAATGCGCTATGCAGATTGGTGAAAGGCAATAATGCTACAGCCGACATTCCGTTTGTGATGCTGACTGCTCGTCTTGCCTCTGAACATCAGAAAGAAGGATTGGAAAACGGCGCAGACGAATACATTACCAAGCCTTTCGACATTGATATGCTCAACCTTCGCATTCGTAATTTGATGAAGTGGGCACAGCGTAAGAAAGTGGTAGATTCTACTTTGTCGTCAGTTGGAAACTCTCAACTTTCGTCCGGAGTAGCGTCATCCAATGGAAACTCTCAACTTTCATCCGAAGGAGGTTCATCTTTGTCAACCGACGGAAATTCAGCAATGGATCCTTCTGGCTCGAATACAGCACAGGGTGAAAAAACAAAGATAGGAACGGAATATAAGATGACGGAGGCAGACAAGAAACTTCTGAACACGATAGACATCTACATTCGTGACAATATGGGCGACCCTGACACGACCGTGGAGTCGATGAGTGCTTATCTCTGCATCTCTCGTGTGCAACTCTATAAGCGCATGGTCTCGTTGACTGGTACGACTCCATCCGAGTACTTGCGTGCCAAGAGAATCCATCGCGCCGAAGAATTGTTGCGAGAGGGTGAACTTACGGTCAGCGAGGTAGCTTACAAGGTGGGCTTCAATAACCCTCGCTACTTCTCCAAGTATTTCCAAGAGGAATACGGAATGAATCCTTCACTATATAAAAAGAAGTATATGTAGGGTTTTTAATACTTGAGAGGGTGTGTCATAAGTCCTATTAACAGCAAAAGAGGACGGGC
>DKCU01000066.1 GCA_002451555.1 Candidatus Segatella albertsiae | reverse complement strand
CATAATGGCGACCCTGAGAAATTAAAACTCTTCATCAACGATTACAACTTGGAGAGCGATTGGGACGACAATGGCAAGTTGAAGAGCTTGATTCAGTGGATTCATGATTGGGAAGCTGATGGCGTAACCAAGATTGACGGTATCGGAACACAGATGCATATCTCTTGTTATGCTGACCCAAATACTCAGCAAAGCAAGAAAGACCATATCGTCAAGATGTTGCAGTTGATGGCAGAGAGTGGCAAGCTTTGCAAGATTTCTGAGCTCGATATGGGTTATGTAGATGCTGCGGGCAATTCTGTAACTTATGATCAGATGACTGAGGAACAGCATAAGGAAATGCGTGACCTTTACACCTTTGTTATTCAGAAGTACTTCGAGATTATCCCTGCTGCTCAGCAGTATGGTATCACTCAGTGGTGTGCTACTGATTCTCCTAAGGATTCTGGTTGGCGCAAGGGGCAGCCTACTGGTCTCTGGGATCTCAACTATCTCCGCAAGCATACTTATGCAGGCTTCGCTGTAGGTCTTGGTGCTCCTAAGTATTGGGAGAGTGCTGCAGAGTAAAGTTTGGTTGTAATTTTCTTTTAGATAAGTTACAAGTGATCATAGAACATTAGTTTAGGTTTTATCATATATAAGATTAACCGAAATTTATGTTAGTCGTGAAGGTCGGTTGAACCGTGAGGCTCGACCGACCTTATCTCGTTTCTTTAGGCAGTTCGACTTCGTTATTTTTAGGCTGATTCTTTATACGTTGTAACATATATGGGGTTTGATAGCTAACATATTGGTTATCAAGTCCCATTTCTTATTTTTCATAAAGTATTTGTTATTTTACACAAAATACTTTTCGACTTTTTCTATTACTTTTGCCGTCGAATTTGAAACATCTCAAATCCATAATTAAACTTCAATCATTGACTTATTAACTTAATAACAAAATTATAGAGCTTATGAAAAAGTTTTTTACTTTGATTGCCGCAGCTTTCATTGCTGCAAGTGTTAATGCTCAGACAGCGCAAACCTTGTATTTTGGTGGTGCTGGAACCAGTGCAACTATCAAGACTCATGAGGGAGCAGATCTTCCTGAATTATATACTTGCAGTGGTAAATATGGTGCCATTGGTTTGTTGGGTGGCAAGGGTTCTATCTCTGCAGATGAATATAAAGGTGTCAAAATCTTGTTCTCTGATTTCAAGCCTGTAGGAGATGATGGCGTTAATATTGTGATAGGTGTCAAGAGTCCTGATTACAATACCACTTATCAATGCGATCCTATCCAATATGCTGGCTTTTCTGGTGATGGCGAATTTGTTGTCAATTTTGGAGAAAAGTTTGCCGGCAAGCAGATAGACTTGCTTGATTTCCAAGGCTTGGCACCGGGAGTAGAGGTATCTCTTAAGAAGGCTTATCTTATCAAGGCAGACAATACAGAAGAAGAAATTCCTTTGTCTATCTCTTGGGGATGGAATAAGTCTGTTTTGGGAAAGACATCGTATGCAGCCCCAACTATCGTATTCCCAGGACAGTGGAGTTTGATTACGGTTTCTACCGATGAGAATGGTACACTTGCTACCTATGATGTCAACTCAAATGAAAAACAAGTTTATACCGTTGAGTTCGAACAGCCTACTACCGCCGGTCTTAACCTTGGTTATAATACGGATGTAAAGGATGAAAGTGTAACATGGGATGCGAATATTGCTGCATATTTTGCTGTGGAAGTAGGTTCAACCCAGGCTTCTTTCACGATTACAAAGGAGGATGTGCTGGCTAAGAGTGATAAGGCCACTAAGGTTGTCAATGTTTTCTTGCAGAATACAGATCCCAAGGCACAGACAGTGAAGATCAAGAGTATCAAGCGTGTTGTTACATCTGCAACTGATGGTATCTCTCAGATAGAGAAACAGAAGGTTGCTCAGGATGGTAAGACATTCAACCTCGCTGGTCAGCAGGTAGGCAAGGAATACAAAGGTATTGTAATTAAGAATGGAAAGAAAATGATAATTAAGTAAAAGATGATGAAACGACTAACAGTTCTTTCTTCACTCCTTATGGTCATGTGCCTCCAAATGGTGGCACAGACCTGGGAGGAAGTAAAGGTGGGAACATCGACTCGTAAGACTCTGACTTATGTTCCTAAAAATGTAGAGAAATCACCAGCCTTGGTGATTTCTCTTCATGGTATGAACCAAGGTGCTCAATATCAGTATGAACATACGCAGTGGAAAAGTGTGGCGGATAGTGAGCACTTCATCGTGACTTTCCCGCAAGGCAATAATAATATGTGGGATGTCAACGGCACAAGCGACGTGAACTTTGTGGAGGCTGTTATGACGCAGATGCAAACGAAATACAACGTCGATAAGAACCGCATCTATCTCTCTGGTTTCTCCATGGGCAGTTGGTTAGGTTATCATTGTTTGGAGACTTTGGCTGATAGAATTGCTGCTTTCGGTCCTGTGAGTGGTGTTGATATTGGCAAGCAACCTAAGGCTAATAGTAAGTTGCCTATCATGCATGTGCATGGTACTGCCGACGATGTGTTCAAGTGGGGTGGCGACCCCTCTCATGTGGCAGGTGGCTATCCTGCCATTACGGAATATGTGAAGAAGTGGGCTGACTATGAGGGATGCAATGCGGAGAACCCTCAGGTGGTTACTCCTTATCCTGCCAATGCAAAGATTGGAAAATCAACTCGCTATATATATAATAATGTAAACGACGATGTGGAGGTGAACCTCGTTGCCATCGATGGCAAGGGACATTGGCATTCTGATGAGGTCGGCGGTGTGGAGACATCCAAGGAACTTTGGGCTTTTTTCAAGCGATACAAACTCAATGAGCATTCCGCTCCAGACCCTAACTTTCAGATTTATCTCTGCTTCGGACAGAGCAATATGGAGGGAAATGCCAATATCGAGGCACAGGACAAGACGGGTGTAGATCCTCGATTTATGGCGATATATACCCTCGATAATGCAGGAGCTGGTTGGACGATGGGTAAGTGGCATACGGCTACTCCTCCGCAGGCTCGTCCTACGACTCGTCTCTCTGTTGTGGATTATTTCGGTCGCAATATGGTGCAGAGCCTTCCAGACGAATACAAGGTGGGTACCATCACAGTTGCGGTGGGCGGTGCCGGCATCGACCTCTTCGATAAGGATAAGTATCAAACTTATCTGAACGATGCCAACACTGCCGACTGGCTCCGCAACTATGCCAAGGAATATGGTGGCAATCCTTACGCTCGTCTCATCGAGTTGGCTAAGATTGCTCAAAAGAGTGGTGTCATCAAGGGTATTCTCTTGCATCAGGGAGAGACCAACAACTGTCAGCAAGACTGGCCATCCAAGGTGAAGAAAATCTATAACGACATTCTTGCCGACTTAGGTCTCAATGCTGAGGAGGTACCATTACTCGTTGGCGAACTGGGACAGAAAGATCAAGGTGCGGCTTGTTGGGGGCACAATGCCATCATCGACAATATCGCCGGCACCATTCCTACAGCCCACGTTGTATCTTCTAAGGATTGTCCTTTGCAGAGCGACCATTTGCATTTCACCGCTGAGGGCTATCGTATGTTTGGCAAGCGTTATGCCGAGACAATGCTTGAAATCTTGGGTGTGACACCAGCCGAGAATCGCAACTATTTTATTCGTTATGAGAGTACGGCTGGTGAGAACCTTTGGGACCGTCAGGCGGTTTATGCTTTGCCAAAGGCTTTGGAGAAGGATGCCAAATATACACTTACCATGAAGGTGAGAACTTCCGCCAACTGCGAGAACTTGGGCTTCTGGCCTATTTGGAATGCTAGCAGCAACAAGAACCAGTGGGGCAACAGTGCCGATGTACAGTACTTGGCTGCTTATTCTGTTGAGGCTGGCGATTGGAAGACATTGACTTGGAACTTCACCGCCCAGTTTGACTTGGATACCTTCCAGTTCGTCTTTGGTACATACGCAGGTACGCTTGATATTGACGACCTGAAGCTAGTGAAGGAAGGTTCTGACGAGAATCTCATTGCCAATGCCGATTTTTCAGGCAAGCACATTCAGGGTTGGAGTACCAACTGGAATGGTCCTGGCTTCTCCCTCGCATACGAGACGAGCGCTACTACAGATATCGAAAAGCCTATGATGGTTGTTGCCAAGAAGGGGCTGGATGATGCTTACTATACCCTGCAAGGTATGAAAGTACTTCGTCCTACCAAGGGCATCTATATTCACCATGGAAAGAAGGTGGTTATAAAATAAGAACATTAAAAAGTAGTTCTATGAATAGAATTTCAATCTTAGCATCGATGCTTGCGATGGTGTGCCTTCCGATGATGGCGCAGAAAGTGAGCAACAAGGTTACGCAGGCAAAGCCTGACCCAAATTTCCAAATCTATCTTTGCTTCGGTCAGTCGAACATGGAGGGCAATGCCGCCATCGAGGACATCGACCGAACAGGTGTGAATCCTCGCTTCCAGGCTATGTATGCCGTGGATGACGAGAAGGCGGGATGGAAGAAGGGACAATGGCATACTGCCGTGCCGCCTCAGGCTCGTCCGAGTACAGGACTGACTCCTGTTGATTACTTCGGTAGAAAGATGGTGGACAATCTTCCAGACAGCATCAAGGTGGGAACCATCACCGTGGCTGTGGGCGGTGCCAGCATCGACCTCTTCGACAAGCGCACCTACAAGGCTTACTTGAAGAAGCAGCCCGACTGGATGAAGAACTTCGCCTCGCAATACAACGACAATCCTTACGCTCGTCTCATCGAACTAGCCAAGATTGCCAAGCAGCAGGGTGTCATCAAGGGCATTCTCTTGCACCAAGGCGAGACCAACAATGGCGATCCTAATTGGCCAAACCGAGTGAAGACCGTCTATAACGACATCCTCAAGGACTTGAACCTGAAGGCTGAGGATGTGCCTCTGCTCGTGGGCGAGACCGTACAGCAGGATATGGGTGGACATTGCTGGCAGCACATCGCTGTGGTGGATGACATCGCCAAGACGATTCCTACCGCTCACGTCATCTCTTCCAAGGGATGCCCTCAACGTGGCGACGGCTTGCATTTCATCGCCGAGAGTTATCGCACGATGGGAAAGCGTTACGCCAACATGATGCTCTCTTTGCTCGGTATCATCCCAGATAGCAACTATCCTCGTGTGGATAAGGACCGCCGAGCATACGTGAAGCTCCATGCGCCAGAGGCTAAGCAGGTGATTTTCGACATCTGCGGCAAGAAATATCCGATGAAGAAAGACTTGGATGGCGACTGGTATGGTGTGAGCGATCCATTGGTGGTGGGCTTCCACTATTATTTCCTGAATGTGGATGGCGTGCAGGTGGTTGACCCTGCCAGCGAGACCTATTTCGGTTGTTGTCGAGAGGCTGGAGGCTTGGAAGTGCCAGAAGGCGAGGAGGGCAACTACTATCGTCCGCAGCAGGGCGTGGCGCAAGGTCAGGTTCGCTCGGTATCTTACTATGCCGCATCGCAGGGCAAGTTCCGCAGAGCGATGGTTTATACGCCTGCTGAATATGAGACCAATACCACCAAGTGCTATCCTGTGCTTTATCTGCAGCACGGCATGGGCGAGGATGAGACGGGTTGGAGCCATCAGGGCATGATGCAGCACATCATGGACAATCTTATCGCCGCAGGCAAGGCTGAACCAATGATTGTGGTGATGGAGAGTGGCGATGTGAAGCAACCTTTCGTGGCTCGTCCTGGCAAGAACGTGGATGAGGAGCGCAACCAGTATGGTGCCAGCTTCTATGAGGTTATCATTAAGGACTTGATTCCGATGGTCGATAATACCTTCCGCACCTACACTGATAGAGACCATCGTGCGATGGCAGGACTGTCGTGGGGCGGTTGCCAGACCTTCAACACGGTGCTCAACAACATGGATAAGTTCTCTGCCTTCGGTACCTTTAGTGGTGCCTTGTTTGGCGTGGATGTGAAGACCGCCTTCAATGGTGCCTTCGCCAATTCAGAGAAATTCAATAAGGACATCCATTATATGTTTATGGGTTGTGGTTCCGAGGAGAACTTCGGTACGGAGAAGATGGCGCAGCAGTTGAAAGACCTTGGCGTTAAACTCGATGGGTACGTATCCCCAGGCACTCATCATGAGTGGCTTACCTGGAGAAGATGCCTGAAGGAATTTGTACCGCATCTGTTTAAATAATGAAATATATGGGCGCATGAGGGGTTCCATCCTTTATCATGCGTCCTTCTTGTATGAAATGGTCAATCCATTTCTGAGCCATGTGGCGACTGAGTCCAAACTGGTCGCACATCAGACGGATGGTGATGTATCGGTTAGTTTGGAAATATTCCTGTAGTTTTGCCCAGAGTTTTTCTTCGTCATATTTTTTCGACTGGCTAGTATATTCTGAGCGTACGACATGGTGTATGCTTTTGCTTACTTCTTGAAGCAATCTTGCCTCTGGTCGGAAATTAATGCCCCGTAGGCGCACTTCGTTGCCGGTAATCTTTTTGTCGGGATTCTCTTCTGGCATATCTAGACCGACGGAAAGCGAGAAATATCCGATTTCTGGGATATAGAAACGACGTCCCATAGAAAATTCTTGCACTGCGATGTCGTGTAGCTCAGCTAGTACTGCCGCTACGTCGCCCTTGGTGAGCGAGCAACGGTTCTGGATGGTGGCTTCCAGTTCGCTTGCTGTCATTGCCTTTTGTTGTTTCAGACGAACATACTTTCGTTGTTCGCCACTACCTGCCACATTCGAGATGTTGTAAATGTCATACTTTAAGTCCATAGTCTTACGGTTTTAAAATTCATTGCAAATATACATAATAATCAGATATGTTGGTTGTGATACTCTAAAGAATTAGAATTATTTAATCTTTGGCAGCTGCTAGCAATGCTGCAAGCAGTTGCCTGCATCTCTGCTGACAGTTGATTGCAGATCTGTTGACAGCTGCCAGCAATTGCCAAGATATGCTTTCTTGTGTTATAATCATGCTTATTATATCATTGTATTTATGCCATACTTGAGCTTTCCTTCTTTGTTGCTTGCTATATGATAATACATGATAATATGTATAAAAATCATATTCATTTCTGTTTTTTTGTAATTTGTTATATAGGATAAAGTTTTTGTTATTTGTAATAAAGTAAGGAAATCTATTTTTTGCTACTTTTGTGCCGTGGTTTCAATAGAAAAGTACTATGATTCCATTCGGCAATCTACCTAAATAGTTTTAGCAGACTAAACGATAGAATTACTAACTAATAATTATAAACTTATAATCTACTCTATTATGAGGAAATTTAGAAAAATTGAAAAGCCGTTAGCAGCTCTCTCTCTTCTCTGTTTGCTCCCACTGGGGGCTTCGGCTCAGAGTATTGTAAAAGGAGTTGTTACCGATCCAAGTGGCGAACCTGTCATTGGAGCTACTGTTAAGGTGAATGGTAGTAAAGCTGGTGCTGTAACAGATTTGGACGGTAAGTTCAGTATTGATGCAGCACCTAACGCAACGTTGACCATTACATACGTTGGTATGCAACCTAAAACCGTAAAAGCTGAAGCTGGCAAAACCTTGACTGTTCAGATGAAGGATGATTCAGAGGTTTTGAATGATGTCGTGGTCATCGGTTATGGTGTCCAGAAGAAGAGCGACTTGACCGGTGCCGTAGCATCCATCAAGAGCGATGACATCAAGGGCTTGTCAACTACCGATGCTGGTGCCGCCCTCCAGGGTAAGGCAGCTGGTGTGCAGATTATCAACTCTGGTGGCCCTGGTGAGGCTGCAGATATTCGTGTGCGTGGTTACTCTTCTAATAGTGGCGACTTGAGTCCATTGCTGATTGTCGATGGATTGAAGGTTGATAACATCCAGTATCTTGATCCATCTATGATTGAGAGCATGGAGGTGTTGAAGGATGCAGCCTCTGCTGCTATCTATGGTGCGCAGGCAGGTAATGGTGTCGTTATTATCACGACTAAGAGTGGCGCTGCCAATGGCGGCAAGGCCCAGATTTCCTACAGCAGCAAGTTTACTATTCAGTCTTTGAGTAGAAGAGCCAAGCTCTTTGACGCTCCTGAATATATTGAATATCATAAGTATTTGGGCGACTTGACAGACCAAAAGCTACAGGATGAACATTATAATGGTGAGAATACCAACTGGTATGATGCAGCTTTTGAGAACAGTTTGGCTCATCAGCATAGCTTGACCGTTCAGGCAAGCAATGGTCGTGGTCGCTTCCTCGCAAACCTCAATATCCTCAACAATGATGGTATCGTAAAGGGTAGCAAGGATACCTACAAGCGTTTTACGGGGCAGATTAATGCAGACTATGATATCTATAAATGGTTGAATATTTCTACCAATACTTCCTTCGAGAAGTGGAAGACCAAGGGTGTGAACAAAGGATATGGTTCTGTATTGAACTCCGTGGTATCCGTTGACCCTTTGACTCCAGTATATTATAGTAATCCTGATGATTTGCCTACTAACGTAAGAAACGCATACAATAATGGCTCTCCAGTAATGAGAGATCCTGACCATAACAATGATTTTTATGGCACATCTCATTATGTCGAGGATGCCACAGGTAATCCTCTTGCACAGCGTGATCGTATAGGCTCAACCAATCAAGGTATCAATGTTCGTGGAACCGTATCTGCCAACATCAAGCCGTTCAAGGGCTTTACCTATACCTCTCGTTTGGGCTATCGTATCAGCCAGAGCCAGTACCATAACTATGAGCAGCCGTATTACATCAATTCCTTGTCCAACTCCTCTCAGTATAAGATAGAGGCAAATACCAACAATGGTTTGTACTATCAGTGGGAAAACTTTGCCAACTATATGAAGGATTTCGGCAAGCACTCTATTGGCGCCATGATTGGTATGTCATTCACAAAGACACATAATGATAATTCAACAATTGGTTCGGAAGGAAGTGATATCCTCTCCAGCTATGAACCTAATTATCGTTATATTTCTTACTTGTTGGGTGAAGCGACTAAGTCTGTGGGCAATGCTCCACAAGACTTGACGGAGCTGTCATACTTCGGCCGTCTTTCTTACAATTACGATAGCCGTTATTATTTGCAGTTCAATTTCCGTCGTGATGCTTATGACTTGTCAAGACTCTCGGAGAAGGCACGTTGGGGTAATTTCCCATCATTGTCTTTAGGATGGGCTATAAGTAATGAGAAGTTCTTCAAAGACCATGTAAGCCGTGATGCCGTGTCTTTCTTGAAACTGCGTGGCTCCTGGGGTAAAAATGGTAATGTCAATATTTTGCATGACTATAAATACTCTTCATCTATTGCCATCAACCAAAGCTTCTATCAATATAATCCATCTTCAGGTGATGGTAAGTTGACATACGGTTCTAAGCCTACGGGTATCTCAAACCCAGATTTGACTTGGGAAAACTCAGAGCAGTACGACTTGGGTCTTGATGCTCGTTTCCTTAATGACCGTTTGTCCTTCTCTCTTGACTGGTATCGTAAGGTAACGAACGACCTTTTGGTGGAAATTTATCCACTTCCAGAAATTGGTGTTAGCAAATCCACTATCAATGGAGGTAAGGTGCTGAACACTGGTGTTGACTTCGAATTAGGTTGGAAAGACCATATTCGTGACTTTAAGTACTCAGTGACAGTTAATGGATCGACCTTGAAAAATAAGGTTACGGAACTTTCTCCTTTGGCTGGTATTCGTCAGAAAGGTACGGGTATAGATGGATTCAACAGTCGTTTGAGCCCATATTTGGAGGCAGGTCATGCCTTGTGGTATTTCCGTGGTTATGATTATGCTGGTGTCAGTGAAGATGGCGGTGCTTTGTATTGGAAGACCGATCCGGAGACTGGCAAGCGAGTAACTACCGATGCTCCAACTGATAATGATAAGTGCGATTTGGGTGCAGGTATTCCTAAGTTTACTTATGGTATTACCCTCAATGCTGAATACAAGGGCTTTGACTTTACGATGTTCGGCACAGGTTCTGCAGGCAATAAGATTTATAACTTGATGGTTTCTGCTGACCGTACACTCTTGAATGGCATAGATCATTACTGGAAGAATTCTTGGCGCGAGGATCGCACGGATGCTAAATATCCAGATATGAAGAAAGTGGCTGCCGACTGGACATTCTTTAGCTCAAGCGCAGCTGTGTTTAGTGGATCTTACTTCAAGATTAAGCAGATTCAACTGGGCTATACATTGCCAAAAACAATCACAAGCAAGATAGGTATCAATGGAGTACGTGTTTATACCTCGCTTGATGACTTCTTTGTCATCACCAATTACCCTGGTGCTGACCCAGAGACAGCCTCGATGAACAGTTCACAGTCTCGTGGCTTTGATAATGGTACTTATCCAACTTCCAAGAAGGTAGTGTTTGGTATCAATGTAACATTCTAATGATTAAATGACATAGAAATGAAGAAGACATTATTATATTCGACATTATTGGTCCTCGCAATGGCAGGAACTGCAACACTTACTTCCTGCGAAGACCAACTTAATATTGAGCAGAAGGGTGTGACACCAACTGAACAATTCTATAAGACGGATGCAGATGCCGAAGCAGCATTGGTCGCTGCTTATGAAGGTTTCATGTGTAATGTAGTTGGCCGTCAGCCTGACTTTGAGGGTAGTATGGGTATCTATACACCTCACAAGTTGATTGTCAATATGTGTGGTGATGAAGTTTACTACGCCAGTGGTAACTATGGTGACCATGAGGATGCTGGTGTACTCAATGAGTTCCGCAACGATACAGGAGCATTGGTTCCTAAGCTGATGTACTCAGGTCTCTATTCATCCGTTTATACATGTAATCTTGTTATTTCCAATTTCGGAAATCCTGACACTCCCGCCAAGAAACGTTGTGTAGCTGAGGCTCGTGTGCTGAGAGCTTACGATTATTTCTTGTTGGCCAATTTGTGGGGAAATCCTCCTTTGGTGTTGGAACCATTGGCAGCTGATGCGCTTCCTTACAACTGTGACAAGGATCCTGAACATCCGATGACCCACGAGCAGTTGATAGAGTGGGTAGCACAGGAATGCGAGACGGCTTCTGCTGATCTTGATGAGCGTAAGAGCAAGGATGACAAGGATGGTGCCGTAAAGGTTACCAAGGGCTTCGCTTGGGCTTTGGCTGGAAAGGCTTATCTTTTTGCTGGTAAGTATGAACAGGCTAAGACAAACTTGAAGAAGGTTATTGATTCTGGCAAGTATGATCTTGTTCCTGGTGAAAGATATATGGATAACTTCCATATTGAAGGTGATGCCAACGAGGAGAAGGTTTTTGAAATCAACTTCGAGTACAATGTCAATAAAAGTGCATGGGGAGGTATGATTCAGCGTTCTAGTTGGATGGAGTCCAATGCCATGAATTGGCGTGCTGGTAACTTCGTCGTTTGCCCACAGTCTGTATATAGTGGTATTGATGGCTGGGGAGGCTTAGGTGTTCCTCAGTGGTTTGGTGACGAGTTCCATGAGAACGATGGTGATAATTCTTATCGTTTCAATGCTACATTGAAGAATATCGATGATGCTGTCTATAAGATGGAATATTCTGATCCTGCTCTGAATGCAATGTCTGTAGAAGAGAAGGAAACAAGTACTAAGGTTGGTATCAAGGATGTGGTACAGGGACTTTATGGAAACTCTACATGGTTGGCTTTCAAGACAGTTATGCGCAAGGCTGATACTGGCGGAGACAAATATGGTAACAACATTCGTCTGAACAACTATCTTGTGATGCGTTACGCAGAGGTTCTATTGAACTATGCCGAGGCTTGTCTCCAAACAGGAGATGCTGGCGAGGCAAAGACATACATTAACAAGATACAGGAACGTGCAGGTTCTAAGACCATCAGCCAGACTGTAGATATGGATGTTCTCAAGAAGGAGAAGTCTTATGAATTATGGATGGAAGGTTGTCGTTGGTTTGACATCATGCGCTGGAAAGATGCCAAGGCTATCGAACGTTTGAAGAATGCGGGTAGTGATGTTCCACACCTCTTCGACAAATTGTTCCGCGCTCCACAGTCTGGTGATGAAAAGTTGCACTGGGAACATGGTACGGAGGCCAATAGTCGTTTCTATACAGTTTCTTCTCATGCAGCTAAGGATGCTGGCTTCCATGTGGGCTTTGTAGAGGGTAAACATAATTATTTCCCTTATCCAGAGACCGTTAAGAATACAAACCCTAACTTGGTTCAGAACCCTGGTTGGTAATATCAGATCATCTATCATCTGAATACATAATTAATCCCGAAATCGCTTGGCGGTTTCGGGATTTTTCGTTCCTTGAATTGAACTTATTTAGGGTATGCAATGTTTAATAAAACTTTTGTTACATAATCTAAAGTCTTTTTCTTAAACTTTTCGTAATTTTGCGCTATCAAACATAACAACACAATAATCCGCCAAATCTCGGCAATATCTAATAATCTTGTAAATATGAACAATAAGTTTTTAGTCGTTTCTCTGCTGATGGCAACTATGTCTGTCGGCAATATTTCTGCACAGCAGTATCCTTATCAGAATCCTGCGCTCTCGGCTCATGAGCGTGCGGTGGATTTGTGCGGTCGTCTCACCTTGGAGGAGAAGGCATCCTTGATGCTCGATGATTCCCCTGCCATTCCTCGCTTGGGCATCAAGCGGTTCCAATGGTGGAGCGAGGCATTGCATGGCGTGGCTAACATGGGCGACGTGACCGTCTTCCCGGAACCTATTGGCATGGCGGCTTCCTTCAACGAAGGATTGGTCTTCAAGGTGTTTGATGCCACATCGGATGAGATGCGTGCCAAGTGGAACGAATTGCAGCAGAAGGGTGGCGACGTGACTCGCTTCCATTCGCTCTCCGTATGGACTCCTAACGTGAATATCTTCCGTGATCCTCGTTGGGGACGTGGACAGGAAACTTACGGCGAGGACCCTTACTTGACTTCCCGCATGGGCTGCGCAGTGGTGCGTGGTTTGCAAGGACCTGAGGATACCAAGTATCGCAAGCTTTGGGCGTGTGCCAAGCATTATGCCATTCATAGCGGACCGGAGTGGGCTCGCCATACAGATAACATCACTAATCTTTCTCCTCGTGATCTTTGGGAGACTTATATGCCAGCCTTCAAGTCGTTGGTGCAGGATGCCAAGGTGAGGGAGGTGATGTGTGCCTATCAGCGTTGGGACGATGAGCCATGTTGTGGTAATACCCGATTGCTCCAACAGATATTGAGAGACGAGTGGGGATTCAAGTACTTGGTGGTTTCCGACTGTGGTGCCGTCACCGACTTCTGGGAGAACCACAAGGTATCCAGCAATGCCAAGAATGCCGCTACCAAGGGTGTATTGGCTGGTACAGACGTGGAGTGTGGTTTCAACTATGTATATAAATCGGTGCCAGAGGCTGTGAAGTATGGTGCCTTGACGGAGAAAGAGGTGGACAAGCACGTGATTCGTTTGCTCGAAGGTCGTTTCGACCTAGGCGAGATGGATGACAATAAGATTGTTTCTTGGTCGAAGATTCCTGTCTCCGTGCTTTGCTGCAAGGCGCATCGCCAGCTATCGCTCGACATGGCTTTGCAGACGATGACGTTGCTCCAAAACAAGAATGCCGTCTTGCCTTTGGACAAAAAGGAGAAGAAGATAGCCTTCATCGGACCAAATGTGGATAACGAGCCGATGATGTGGGGCAACTATAATGGTACGCCACGCAGCACCATCACCATCCTCGATGGCATCAAGAGCCGACTGAAGAAGAGCCAACTCGTCACCTTCAAGGGGTGTGACTTGGTGAACGACCAGACCTTGGACTCTTACTACGATCAGTGTAGCATGGATGGAAAGGTTGGCTTCCGTGGTACTTTCTGGAATAATCGTGAGATGGAAGGAAAGCCTGTCACCATCACCCAAGAGAAAAATTCTGTGCAGGTAACTACATACGGTCAGCACGCTTTTGCTCCCAATGTGAAGTTGGAGGGCTTCTCTGCGAAATATGAAACTGTATTCCGCCCAAAGCAGACCAACAAGGTATTGCTGGATGTTGCTGCTTGTGGTCATTATGAAGTGTATCTGAACGGTGAGAAAAAATCAGAGAAGTCAGACTGGCGTACGGCACAGTCTCGCATCGAGTTTGAGGGCGAGAAGGGCAAGGAGTATAAGATAGAAATCCGTTACCATGAGATGCCGAACTACAACGCCGACATGAAAATCAATATCGGCCATGAGAATCCTATCGACTATCAGGCTTCGCTCAGACAGTTGAAAGATTGCGAGACGGTAGTCTTCGTAGGTGGTATCGCCCCACAGTTGGAAGGTGAGGAAATGCCTATCGAGATACTAGGTTTCAAGGGCGGCGACCGTACCAACATCGAGTTGCCAAAGGTGCAGCGCGGTTTCTTGAAGGCTTTGAAGGAGGCTGGCAAGAAGGTGGTGTTCGTGAACTGTTCGGGTTCTGCCATCGCCTTGACTCCTGAGACTCAGTCTTGCGATGCCATTCTCCAGGCTTGGTATCCTGGTCAGGAAGGTGGCGAGGCTGTGGCCCGTGTGCTCTTCGGCGAATACAATCCAAGCGGCAAGTTGCCTATCACCTTCTATAAGAACTCGGAGCAGTTGCCTGACTTCAAGGACTACAGTATGAAGGGCAGAACCTATCGCTATATGAACGATGCCCTCTTCCCATTCGGTTATGGATTGAGCTATACTGCATTCAATATTGGAGATGCCAGCCTGTCTAGCTCGACCTTGAAGAAAGGTGAGCAAATAACCTTGAAGGTGCCAGTGAGCAACGTGGGCAAGAAGGATGGAACGGAAATCGTACAGGTATATATCAAGGACCCGACGGATACCGATGGACCATTGAAGAGCTTGAAAGCATTCCAAAGAGTGGAGGTGAAGGCTGGTCAGACCGCTGAGGCTACCATCACCCTCGATAGCAAGAACTTCGAACTCTTCGATGCAGGTACCAATACCGTGCGTGCCAAGGCAGGAAACTATGAGGTGTATTATGGCAATAGTTCGGCTGACAAGGACTTGAAGAAGGTGAATGTATGTTTATAAAAAGAGGGTGTGTCATAAATCACATCCAATGCGCCCTGAATTGAAAATCGGCGGCCGAAGGGAAAGCCAAAGGGCGATCTGCTCCAAGCCCAGGGCAACGCCCTGGGTCTTCGGTCATTAATAGAAGTCGCCCTGAAAGGGCAAAAGCAAATTGTTATCAATGCTTTTGCCCTTTCAGGGCGACTTTCATAAATGACTCCAAGCCTAGGGCGTTGT
>DKCU01000060.1 GCA_002451555.1 Candidatus Segatella albertsiae | reverse complement strand
GCACCGTGACCCGTCACTACTATCGCTACTTGAAGGGTGAGGATACTTCTACCAACCCAATGGCCACCATCTTCGCATGGAGTGGTGCGCTCAGAAAGCGTGGTGAGCTTGATGGCATTCAGGCGTTGCAAGACTTCGGCGACCAGTTGGAGGCAGCTTGTTTCGATACCTTGAACGATGGCATCGCTACCAAGGACCTCGTCAATCTGATGGAGGGCGTTGAGGCAAAGGCTGTCAACTCCGCAGGTTTCATTGCCGCCATTCGTGAGAGATTGGAGAAGCGATTGGCGTAAGTGATAAGTAAAAACAAAAAGAAGGTGGTTGACGCCTATGAAACGTTAGCCACCTTTCTTTTGTTATATTCCTTCAATATACAATTTTTTCTGTTCAAGTCTTGCCTTGACTTTTTTCATTTTGTTCAAAGTCTCAATTACTTGGTGCAAATCCTTGTTTCTTTCGAGTATCAGGTGCATTCTGAGTTGTAGCAGTTTGGCATTGCTGCAAGACACCTTTACATCGTATGACTGACCGATTTGCTGTAAGATGTCGCCGAGCTTGGCATCATCGAAGTAGAAGTAACCATCTCGCCATGCCACATATTCCATGGTGTCTGCCTCACAGACATGGATGTGGTTGCTGATGGATAGAGAAGCTTGGTGACCTGGAGCCAAGGCAACCCTTTTGGAGTCGTATTTATTGCCGAATAGCACGCTTCCATTGACCAAAGTCACGTTCACACTTTCCCTGTGACTTGCATCCACATTGAATTGCGTGCCAGTAACCATGGTTTCGGAGTTGTTGGCTTCCACAATAAATGGATGAGCCTTGTCTTTCTGGATGATGAAGTAGGCCTCGCCTTTCAGTTCGACTCGCCTCTCTTGTCCCACAAATTGATGGGGATATTTCAGGCTGCTTCCTGGATGCAGGTAAGCACAACTTCCGTCTGGTAGTATCGCCTTGCAAGAGTTTCCCTTGGTGACATTCAGGTGGATGGTGTCGTCGGCTGGTATCAACTGGGCGATTTGCTGGGCATCCAACACTTGCTCTATGACTTCATTTTTATCAGCTTTGGCAGAAATGCTCATGCCTTTATGGTCAGAGTTGTTGGCGACAATTCCATTCTCACAGACATTGATACTAGTGACGCCATCGGTTGACAATGGTTTGGATAGCATAAAAACAAGAGCGATTGCGGCGGCGATTCCGAGTCCAATTTTTACGAATCTAAGAATGATTTCTCTTTTTTGCTTTTTTCCTCTTTCTTGTAAAATTCCAAGGTGGCGTTTGTTGAAAGCGTCGAGTCTTCTGTCTATTTCCTGTTTGTCCCAATCCAACTTTTCCTCGTTGATAGAGTCAGTGATGAGTTCAAGGTCTTCCAAAGTGTCTCTTATCTCGGAATTTTGGTCGGCCTCTTCTATCTGCTGGCTATCTAAAGGCTTGCTAGGGTCTAATGTGTCAATATATTCTTCTATCTTCATGTTGTCTTTTTCTTGTAGAACGAAATGAATTTGAAAACGGTTATGCTTATTTGAGTTTTTTAACCAAATTTTCTTTGCTCTCGTATCAGTTTTAGTGCCCTAACAATATGCTTCTTGACGGTGCTGATGCTGATGCCATGAATCTCTGCCGCTTCGGCGTACTTCTTGTGCTCAATAAAGCAGGTTGTGAAGATTTCCTTGGTGGTGGAAGGGAGGCTGTCCATTACCTTCTTGATATGTATTTCACGTTCTTTTAGCTCGTTGATGTGTTCTTCTGAGTCATATTTCTCAGAGCAAGCCAGTGTGAAGTCGAAGTATTTGCGGGCAGTTTGCTTTCTGCGTAGGAAGTCAAGGCATTTGTTTCTTAGGTCTGTATAGATGTACGACTTGACGGCTTCGAGGCGAATGTCCTCGAAATGAAGCCAGATGTCCTCAAAGACATCGTTGACCAAGTCATGGCAGTCTTCTTCTTCGTCAATGTATCTCTTGGCAAAGAGGAAAAGTTGCTTGTAGTATTTTTTGAATATCTCGTTGAACTCTTCTTGGCAGTTCATTTTTTTTCTTTTTGGTTGCAAAATTACTAAAAAATAATTCTTTTTGCAAATTTTATGCATGTAAAAAGATGTTTTTGATAAAAAATGCGCTTTTTTTTGAATAAACCGTAACCTTTTTGCGCTTCATTGCGTTTCAGCAATAAATGATTGAGAGAATGAACTGGTTTTAAATTAAAGAGAGAACTTATGACAAAAAGTAGATTTGTTACGTTGTTATTGGTTGCTTGGCTTGGGCTTGCATCAGCTTTAGCTCAGGGTGGCAGGATAACGATGAGTTTCAAGAATGAGAGTCTTTCTTCTGCGCTGAAGAGACTTGAAAGAGTGAGTGGATATAAGATTATGTTTACTTATGAGGACGTGGAGGGCTACAAGGTAAATGGTACTGTAAAGAACGAAGAGTTCGGGGGTGTCATCCAGATGTTGCTTGGCGGAAAGCCTTTGTCTTATGAGCAAGAGGGCAAAATAGTCAATGTTACCCTTCGTGATCCAAAACAAAAATATGACACGGAGAAGAGAGAACTTCATGGAACGGTAGTGTCTGCTGAGGATGGACTTCCTATCATTGGTGCCACAGTGAAAATCATGGGTACCAAAGAGGTGACTGTGACCGATGTGGATGGTAAGTTCTCTTTTGCCAAATGGCCTTATGGTGCCAACATTATTGTTTCATACATCGGTATGGAGTCCAAGTATGTGCGTGCCAAGGAAAATATCCGTGTGGCTCTCAGACCTGATAGCAAGCAGGTGGAGGAAGTCGTGGTCAATGGTACATTTACTCGTAAAGCGAACACTTTTACGGGTGCTGTTACTACGGTGAAAGGGGAAGAACTGCAGCGTGTGGGCAATAACAATGTGCTCCAGAGTTTAAAGAACATTGATCCTTCCTTCATGCAGATAGAGAACCTCAGTGCTGGTAGCAACCCGAATGCTTTGCCTGATTTCCAAATGCGTGGTAGTTCCACCATTGCCAGTGTACAGGGGGAGTATGCCTCTAGTGCCAACCAACCTCTCTTTATCTTGGATGGTTTCGAGACAGAACTGACCAAAATCATGGACTTGGATATGAACCAAGTGGAGAGCATCACCTCGCTCAAGGATGCTACAGCTAAGGCCATCTATGGTGCGAAGGCTGCCAATGGAGTCATCGTCATCGAGACTAAGAAGCCGGACCAAGGCAAGATGCGTATCACTTATACGGGTGGGTTGTCTTTGGAAGTTCCAGACTTGAGTAGCTATGACCTCTGTAATTCTGCGGAAAAATTACAAGTGGAGAAGATGGCCGGTTTGTTCTCTTCAGACAATGCCTTGACTCAGATAGGGTTGGACAAAGCTTATGCCAACAAACTTCGTGAGGTCTTGGCGGGAGTCGATACTGACTGGTTGGCGCAACCGGTGCGCACCGGTGTGGGCCACAAGCATTCCCTTTACTTGGAGGGTGGGCAGCAGAGCTTGCAGTATGGCATCAATTTGGCCTACAATAATATCGAAGGTGCCATGAAAGGCAGCGACCGTAATACCTTCTCTGGAGGTGTCACCCTTTCATATCGTCTGAAAAACTTGATATTCCGTGATAAGTTGACCATCGACTACAACAGCAGCAATGAATCTCTATACGGCAGTTTCTCACAATACTATCGCATGAATCCTTATAGTCGTCTATATGATGAGAAGGGCAACTTGGTCAAGTCGTATTCTTATACCAATAACGCTGGTCAGGTAGGCGATTATTACAATCCTCTGTATAATACCACATTGAATACCATCGATAATAGTACTTATACGACCATCACCAATAATTTCTACTTGGAATGGCAAATCAGTCAGGCTTTCCGCATGACAGGTAAGTTTGGTATCGTTAGCAAGCGAACAACCTCAGATGAGTTCAAACCTGCCAACCATACCGATTTTATCCAGATGACCGACATCGATCGAAAAGGTAAATATACCAAGGGAAATGGTAATTATACAGACATTAGTGGCGATTTGGGGGTACAATATTCTAAACAGCTGGGTAAGCATTTGATTTTTAGCAATGCGCAGTTGAGTATGACCAACAATAAATACACCAATATTTATTATGCGGCAGAGGGCTTTCCAAATGACTTTATGGACGACATTACTTTTGCGGCTCAATACGCCAAGAGTGGCCGCCCTACTGGCACGGAGGGCATCTCTCGTACATGTGGTGGCTTGTTGAGCGTCAACTATTCATACGACGAGCGTTACTTGTTTGATGCAAACTATCGCTTGACGGGTTCCTCCGAGACGGGTGATAATAACCGTTGGGGGTCCTTCTGGTCTGTTGGTGGCGGTTGGAACATCCATAACGAGCAGTTCGTCAAAAAGTTGGGCTTTATAGATCGTTTGAAGTTGCGTGCTTCCTTTGGTTATACTGGTAGCCAAGGGTTCAGTTCTTACGATGCCATGGCTACCTTCTTATATTATAATGGTGCATCCTACAATGGCAGCATCGGTTCTTATGTCAAGGGATTGGCGAATGAGAACTTGCGCTGGCAAGAAAAATATGATACTAACATAGGTCTTGACTTCGCCCTGTTCAATAGCCGATTCTCTGGTCGTTTTGATTATTATATCTCCAATACCAAGGGGATGATAACCAATGTAACCGTACCTTATACTACTGGTTTTAGCACTTATGTGGCCAACTTGGGAGAGACCGAGAACAAGGGTGTGGAACTTTATCTCAACTACCGTGTGTTCTCTGCTAACAAGGGACGAGATTATATCAATGTCTTTGCCAACGTGGCTCACAACAAGAATACCTTGAAGAAAATCTCTAATTCTCTTCGTGCTTGGAATGATGCACAAGATAAGAATATGCTTGACAAGAAGACAACCGCTCCTTCCGTCAAGTATTACGAGGGCTGTTCGATGAATGCCATCTGGGCAGTGAAGTCACTAGGCATCGATCCACAGAATGGAAAGGAAATCTTTGTCAAGAAGGATGGTACCGTGACTTATGAATATGACACCGCCGACCAAATCGTTTGTGGAGACACACAACCTAAGTATAATGGTAACTTCGGTGTGAATGGCGAAATCAATGGTTGGGGCTTCAATGTCACAGCTTCTTACCGTTGGGGTGGACAGCTTTATAATTCCACCTTGGTTGACAAGGTGGAGAATGCTTCCTTGCAATACAACGTAGATCGTCGAGTGCTGACCGATAGATGGCAAAAGCCAGGTGATGTGTCGCTCTATAAGTCTATCCAAGACCAGAGCATAACCTATCCTACGTCTCGTTTTGTGCAAGATTATAATCTCTTCACTTTGGCATCCTTGACACTTTATTATGACTTTCGCAACTGTAAGTTCGTAAAGAACTCATTCTTGGAACGTCTGAAAATAAGTGCCTATACTAATGACCTTTTTGTGATTTCATCAGTGAAGACGGAACGTGGTACGACATATCCATTTGCACGTACTTTCTCGCTTTCCGCACAGGTGACATTCTAAGGAAAAGTTGGGAGTTTACGCAACATAATTATATATAATAGAAATATATTAGAAGATTATGAATAGAATATTCAAAACAACAATATTTTCTTTGATGGCATTGACGGTGTTGTCATCTTGCAACGATTGGCTCGACGTGAGCCCTAAGTCGCAGATCAAGGAGGAAGATCATTTCAGCAGAGAGGGTGGTTACAAGGACCAACTTACTGGTGTCTATACTGCCATGAGCAGCACCTCTATGTATGGATTGAACATGGGTATCGGTTTCACGGAGGTCTTGTCGCAAAACTATGATATAGACGGCAGTGGTACCTGGAGATATGCCAATGACTATGACTATGCCAATAGTGGTGTGGAGACTACCATTGCCACGATATGGAAAAGCACCTACAGTGCAATCTCCAATCTAAACATCATGATACGCAACATAGACAAGGCTGACCCTAAAATGTTTACGGACAATAATTATTATTTGTACAAGGGTGAGGCGTATGGTCTGCGTGGATTTCTATATCTCGACTTGATGCGTCTCTTCGCCTGTGCTCCTGCCATGGACGACAATTCCAAGGGAGTGCCATACGTAACGGAGTATTCCACCAATGTGGTGGAGCAAAAAACTGTGGGCGAAACGATGAAACTCGTGATAAACGACCTCTTAACGGCACGTGAGGCTTTGGAACATGACTCCCTAAAGTGCAGCCCTGATAATCAGTATGACCATCGTGCGTCTCGCATTCCATATTTCAACTACTATGCTGCGACCTTAACCTTAGCGAGAGCCTATCTCTGGATGGGTGACAAGGAGAATGCCTTGAGGTATGCCAATGAAATCGTAGAGGAAAATGAGGAGGAAAAATTATCTTCGCCGTTCCGCTTTGTTGATAATACGGTCATGCAGAGCAGCAAGTTGAATGAGATAGATATGACTTTCTCGACAGAACATATTTTTCATCTGACCATTAAGGACTGGGAAGATACGGCAGATAAGTATTTTACATCTAAGGCGGGAAGCAGTGCGCTGACTCCTTCTGAAACCAAAGCTCAGGATATTTACGAATTGGGCAAGGGGTATGGTAATGATTGGCGTTATCTGAAGGGATACGAACAAGATGGTACTCAACGCTTCATGTGCAAGTTTTGGCATGTAGAAGGTAGCGCCTATAATGACATATATCCTTTGCTTCGTCTCACGGAGGCATACTATATTGCAGCTGAGTGCTTGAAAGAAAGTAATCCTGAACGTGCGGTGGAGTTGCTCAACAAGGTGCGTGAGGCTCGTAACCTTAGCCTTTTCCCTCTAGACTATACGATGATGACAGCAGATGATATCCAAAACGAGATTTACAAGGAGTATCGCAAGGAATTTGTTGGTGAAGGTGGGCAGCTCTTTTACTATTATAAGCGAATTAATGCTTCGGAAATCAAGGGGGCGGTCGTTCGTCCAGGAAAAAGCGTGTATGTATTGCCTGTTCCAAGCAATGACCAGGAGTTTGGAGGATATGAGAATTAATGCTTCTCGGAAGCCTTAGGAAATACTAACTTTATTAGTAAAGAAGAAAAATGAAAATTCGTAATTTGATATATGCAGGTTTGCTCTTGCTCAGCATGGCTTCCTGCTCCAATGATGATTTTTATTATCAGGACCAAGCTCGTGTGAGATTGGTGGGACCTAATATCTACACTTCGGGCACAGACTCCTTGAACTTTTCGTTTGTGACGGTATCAAGTGATGTGAATGAATGCACGATGGACGTGGATGTCTTTATCATGGGCGAGGTGGCTGACTATGACCGTACTGCAACCATCGAAGTAGATAAGTCTAAGACTACAGCTACGGAAGAGATGTATGAGGTACCACCCACAGTGGTGATACCAGCCAATGCCAATCATGCAGTTTTGCCTGTGGTCATCAAGCGTTCTGCCTATATTCAGGACAAGTCGGTGAAACTCCGTATCCAGACGGGGAGTTCATCTGATTTTGCCTCAGGCGTGAATGAATGGAACCATCTTACCTTGATTTGGACGGATATGCTTGTCAAGCCAAACAATTGGGATGACTTAAAAGAGTTCTTCGGTTCTTATAGTAATACGAAATACCGTTTTATGTTGGAGAACTCGGGGGGTGTAACGGAGTTTGATACCGATACCATGTCTTGGGCGTTGCTCCAGAGCTATAGAATTAAGTTCCAAAATGCGCTCAACGACTACAACAGTGCTCATCCAGGTTCTCCGCTTGTGGATGAGAACGGAGTGGTAGTATCATTTAGTTAAATCCGCTGACGTTATTTGAGATAAAATTCTAATAACAAGAGAAAGTTTTAGATATGAATGAATCCTATTATAGAAACAGAAGTATGAAAAAGATAACATCTATATGGATGGTAGTGCTGATGACGACGGTTGCAATCCTGTCATCTTGCTACAGTGACGATGGCAATTACGACTATCTTTCCAAGGAAGATGCAGGCGAGATAACCATTGATACCATTGGCATAGAGAATCGTATGGCATTAAGTGGTAGCCTGACCCCTGGACAGAGAGTGGTTTTTGAGCCAAATGTACATTATAAATATCCTGAGCACTTGCGTTTTCGCTGGTTTGTGCTCACGCTCAACCAAGGTTCTTATCAGCCTATTCAAAATGGTAATGTCATGGAGTATCCTCCTGCCGATACCATCGCCTACACCAAGAAGTTGGATTGGGTGGTAGATTTGAAACCTGGTACTTATCGCTTTTTCTTGATGGCTGAAGATAGCATTACGAGAATGAAAGGTTATTATCAGGCACAGGAAAGATATGTGTCGGTGGCGCAGAGCGGCACACAGAATGGTCTTTATCTCTTGACAGAGAAGAACGGACAGAGCAATATAGAGGTGTTTACCTCTTCGTTGATGCTCATTTATGGAGGCGACTCTTGCTATTACGATTATTACCACCAGCAGACTGGTAAGTATTTGGAGGGAAAACCTCGTTGGATTCATGGTACTCATACAGGCAAGACGAAGAAAGATGGGTATTTGGTGGCAACCGACAAGAATCTCTATCGCCTGAACTCGGTAGGTCTGGAGACGATGAACGATTGGTCTAGTATGTTCTATAATACGCCAGAAAAGTTTGATCCGCAATGTGCATTCTATACCAATAATTGTGACTTCCTCGTCAATGCTGGCAAACTTCATGTGCTTTATGCCAACAAAGCCAATGACCGCAAGTTCTCGGATGCCATAGCTGGTGACTATGAGGCATATCCCTATTTGATGTTCAATACAATGACATCTTGGCGACCTGTGGAAGGAGCTATCAGTGCCTATCAGGTAATATATGATGAGAAAAACCATAAGTTCCGTCCTTATTTCAGCTCGGCTTCTTCTATTTCTTCTTTCAAGAGGACCGATGCGGATGCCTTTGTGGATGCCAATGCAGTGCCTCAGAATGTGAAGGCAGTCTTCAATGGTGGTGGGAACAGTACTTGTGTGTTGGCTGAAGATGAAGAGGGTACTCCTTGGCTTTACCGCTATATGTTCTATAATAAGGTTGATAATGGAGACCTCTCAGCCGATGGCTCTCGCTCTAAGTTGAACTTGTCTGCCTGCACCAATATCAAGAAAGCTAAGTTGTTTGCCTCTTGCACTGCAGGGTATGCCATCTATTATGCTACAGACAATGCTGTGTATTCTTTCTCTACCTCCAGTGGATCGGAGACATCCAATACAATTTATACTTGCGAGCCTGGGGAGACGGTAACTGCCATCTATGCTTATGGTAGTGCTGGCGGCGGTTGGCCTACCAGTTCTTGCATATTCTGGATAGGTGTATGGAATGAGAATGCCAAACAAGGAAAACTTATCCAATATGAGGTTGACAACAACTATGGCGTAGCCAATAGTATGTGGGGACCTATGTTTGACGCTCCTGACAATCCAGTGATAACTACAGGTTGGGGGAAGATAGTCGGAATGACTTGCTTGGATGCTGAGTAAAAGCCTTTTGGAATGAAATCATATGGAATAACGATCTTAAAAGAAATGATGGATATGAGAAGAAAAATGATGATGGTGATGGCTGCCTCTTTTGCAGCCATCACCGCAATGGCAGGAAACTACAAGGTGAATGCCTCTATCGCAGGCATACCAGATGGTACCAAGATGGTGCTGCTTCCATTGAGCCATGAGCCAGAGAAACCTATCGCTGAAGCAGAGATTAAGGCAGGAAAGGTGAGTTTTTTCGGTTCTGTCTCAGAACCAATGTGTGTGTTGATGATGGTGAAAGATTCTTACGGAACCATCCAGTTGATGTTGGACAATGAGACGGTGGAAGTTTCTGCTCATGCCACGAACAATAGGGCAGATGATACGACACCTAATTATATATATAAAGATGTGAAGGTAATTGGATCGCCTTTAACAGACAAACTATATTCTTTGAAGAGCATTCGAGATAGTATGGATGTCATTTATCAGGCCAACGACAAGCGATTTGCCGAAATTTCAGCAAAGTTGAGTAAGGCTTATGGTGCAAAGGACACTACCCTCATCGCTCAGTTGAAGAAGTCTGAAGAATATAAGGCTAAAGAAAAGGCAGACCATGATTTCTTCAAGACCATTGACGAGAAATACACTAGGTTATTCATTGCCAATAAGGACTCTTTTTGGGGACCATTGATGATGATTGAGTTGATGAGCTATCTTACTCCAGACCAACGAGGTATTTATGAGCAGTTTTCTGATGCCGCCAAGAACTCATATTATGGAAAGAAGGTAAAGAATGAGCTTTATCCTGTTGGAAATATTGGTCAGGCTGTGCCAAACTTCACCGTGAAGGACGAGCAGGGCAAGACTCATACATTGAAATCACTCTTGCAAGGTAAAAAGTATTTGGTGCTTGACTTCTGGGCTTCTTGGTGTGCTCCATGTAGAAGGGAGATACCTAATGTCAAGAACCAGTATGCTCTTTACAAGGAAAAGGGCTTGGAGGTGGTAAGCATTTCCATCGATAAGAATGCTGCTGCTTGGAAAAAAGCTGTAAAGGAAGAAAACCTCCTTTGGCCGAACTTCCTCTCTCCTGAGGTTGCTAACGAATACAAGGTTCGTGCCGTGCCAACGATGTATCTTTTGGATGCAGAGGGTAAGGTAGTTGCAGAAAATGATGAGGCTCGTGGCGAGAAATTGGCGGCAAAGCTAAAGGAACTCTTTGGAAAATAACATAGGATCTCCTTTGGGAAGCTTTAGAATATAAATAAGGTGGCA
>DKCU01000086.1:52603-58389 GCA_002451555.1 Candidatus Segatella albertsiae | reverse complement strand
GAATTTGATGCGTCTGCCCTGGCAAAACCTTAAATATTCAATAATCCGTACCTCTGATTATTTAATCAGTACCACAGATTATTTAATCAAAGACACGGATTATTTAGTTAGTGGTTATGATTAAGTTACGATTGCAGTTTTCAAAGACTTTTTCTCCCCTTTGTAAAATATTAGCTTGCAGTATTCATGCTTTATTCCTGTATGACAATACATTTTCTTTCGGATTATTTCGGAACGACAATACATTTTCTTTTGAAACAACGACCATGTAGTTTAAAAACAAAACTACATGGTCTGAAACCACGATAAACACTATGGATTCCAAAGAAAATGTAGTTATGTAGTTTGAAAAACATTTTTGAGGATTTATTTAAGAGTTCAAATATTTACACACAAAAATGCAAAAATCGCAACAATTTATTTGGATATTCGACAAAAAGACATTACCTTTGCAGACAATATGAGAATTGACATCATCACAGTATTACCAGAAATGCTGGAAGGTTTCTTCAATGAATCCATCCTAGCTCGTGCTCAGAAGAAGGGTCTCGCCGAGATTCATCTCCATAACTTGCGTGATTACACCTTAGACAAATGGAGACGTGTCGATGACTATCCTTACGGCGGAAGCGCAGGCATGGTCATGCAATGTGAGCCTATCGACCGTTGTATCACCGCCCTCAAGGCAGAGCGAGAATACGACGATGTCATCTATGTTTCTCCTGATGGCGAGACTTTCAACCAGAAAATCGCCAATGAGATGTCGATGCAAGGCAATCTCATCATCCTCTGTGGTCACTACAAGGGTATCGACCAGCGAGTACGCGACCACCTCATCACTCGTGAGATTTCCGTGGGCGACTACGTGTTGACGGGAGGAGAGTTGGCTGCGGCCATCATCTCAGATGCCGTCATTCGCTTGGTACCTGGTGTCATCAGCGATGAGCAGAGTGCCCTCTCCGATTGTTTCCAAGACGATATTCTCGCCGCCCCAATCTATACCCGCCCTTCCGACTACAAGGGTTGGAAAGTTCCCGAGATATTGCTCTCCGGCAACGAGGCTAAGATTAGACAATGGGAATTCGACCAAGCTATGGAACGAACCAAAAAGCTCAGGCCAGACTTGCTGAAATAGACAAGTCTGACGTAGCTGGAGAAAGCAAAGCACTATCAGTTATCATTCAGAAACAAAATAACTGTTATTATCAAGACTAATAACTATCCAACAAGATATTATCTAGTAAAAGTAAATAAAAACCTTTAAACTTTAAAGATTATGGCAAATTTAGTTGTTAAACCACAAGTGGAATTTATGGAGGCTATCAAGTTGGCCTTTTCAAAGTGTGTAACTTTTACAGGTCGTATTCGCCGCTCAGAATTCTGGTGGGCAGAATTAGCCTTTTTCATCATGGCAATTTTCCTATGCTGGATTCCTTTAGTAGGACAACTTCTGGGCTTGTTCATTGCCTTGGCTAACCTATCGATGACCTTCCGCCGTCTCCACGACACCAATCATAGCGGTTGGTGGGTAGGAATCCCAATGCTCACAGGTTGCATCGCTGTCACCTTCTTGGTCTGCACGGTAGGACTTTCTGCATTGACAGGTGATATGGATGCTGTAGCAGGTGCAGGCTTAGGTTCACTCCTCGTCATCGTACTTTTATACATTGCCGCAGGCATCATGCAGATTATCGTTCTCGTATTTTGCTGCATGGACTCAGACCAAACCGCCAACAAATACGGCGAGAGTCCTAAGTATGTATTAGAAGGCGACGCTACTACCACACTCGACACAAACATTTAATCGTTTTAAATAAACTCCTTACAGAAGGCTTCACCCAAGGTGAAGCCTTCTTCGTATAGTCGCTCCAACTTGGCAGTGTCCTTCTCGATGCGCCCTACTTCCAAAGGTTTCAACGGGCGGATACAGGTAATCTTGCCCGCAGCCTCCAAGTCATCGACCAATTGGATTTGTTCATTGTAAGCCCTGTGACGATGGCTCAACGCCACACGAAGACGAGGATAGTTCTTATATAAATAAGGTATCTTGCGATCCTTGCCCGTATCACGCCAACCCTTGTTACGTGTCAGTATGACCACATTATGCTCATGTCCCATGTCGATGGCATGTTGCACAGGGATGCTGTCGGCAATGCCGCCATCCAGCATCGGGATGCCATCCACATTCACAATCTTGCTCACGTATGGCAAACTGCTGGAGGCACGAACGATATCCAGCGCACGCTGCTTGTCATGAGTTTCGGAGAGATACATCGCCTGACCCGTGAGACAGTTGGTCGTCACCATCTCGAAACCTTTCGCATTCTTGAAATAAGTATCGAAGTCGAAAGGCAGCAACTGGTTAGGAAACTTATCGTAGAGAAGTTTTCTGTCGAAGATACATCCCTGCGTCACCAGGTGGCGAATCCCGATGTATTGATAACGAGCCAGGTAGTCGATGTTGGAGATACGCGCACGACGAGGTTGACGACTGATATACGACATACCATTGCATGCACCAGCCGACACTGCCACCGTATAAGGAAAGAACAAGTCGTGCTTCATGAAAGCATCCAAAACACCACTCGTGAAAACACCTCTCATTCCACCGCCTTCAAGGACGAGTCCTGTATTTCTATCCAACTTCATATCAAATCACCTGTTTTTTGTTACAAATTACTCACAAACTGGAGCTTTTTCTATTAATTATTTATAAATTCTCACTATTTATGCGATTTTGCTTGCAAAGATAATCATTTTTTAGGAAATAATTGCTAACTTTGCAACCAAAATTAGTAAAAATCTAAAAATATGTTTAGTAAGGACACTTACATCCAACGCCGCCAAGAGTTGAAGAAGCTCGTAGGCGAAGGCGTGATTTTGATTTTCGGAAATAACAACTCACCTTGTAATTTCCCTAACAATGGTTATTACCCTTTCCGCCAGGACTCATCTTTCCTTTATTATTTCGGACAACAGCGAGATGGCTTGGTGGGTGTAATAGATATAGACAACGACATCGAGACTTTGGTCGGCGATGACATTGACTTGGTTGATATTGTATGGTATGGCAGCGTGGACAGTGTCCACGACCTGGCAGAGCAAGTAGGGGTAAAGAATTCCGCCCCTATGAAGAGCCTCAAGACCATCTGCAACAACGCATTGTCAAAGAAACGCAAGATACACTTCCTGCCTCCTTATCGTCACGACATCATGATACAGATCTTCGACCTGCTCGGCATTCATCCTAACCAACAGAAGGAAGAGGCTAGCATGGATCTCATCAAAGCTGTGGTAAAGATGCGTTCTACTAAGACCGCCGAGGAAATCGAGGAATTGGAGCGTGCAGCCGTAATCGGATATAAGATGCACACTACGGCGATGAGACTTACCCGCCCAGGTGTGACGGAAAAATATGTGGCAGGACAAGTAACCGGCATTGCCAACTCATACGGTGCCATGGTAAGTTTCCCTACCATCTATAGTCAACATGGAGAAATCCAGCATGGTTATCCATCCATGAATCTCCTGGAGGAAGGCAGACTTGCTCTCTGCGACGCTGGTGCAGAGACCATCAACAACTATTGCTCGGACAACACTCGCACCATGCCTGTAAGCGGCAAGTTCACCCAGCGCCAATTGGAGATTTACTCTGTTGTAGAAGCTTGTCACGACTATGCTCTGGAAGTGGCTAAGCCTGGTGTAAAATGGGCAGACGTACACTTCGCCATCTGCCGTCTGATGTTCGACAAGATGAAAGAACTTGGATTGGCAAAGGGTGACACCGAGGAAGCTGTCAAGGCTGGTGCCCATGCGATGTTCTTGCCTCACGGACTCGGTCACATGATGGGAATGGATGTTCACGACATGGAAAGCCTCGACCAAATCAACGTTGGCTTCGACGAGGAAGTTCGCCCTAACCTGGAGCAGTTCGGAACCAACTGCCTGCGTATGGGACGCAGGTTGCAAGAAGGATTTGTCGTAACCGATGAACCAGGCATCTACTTCATCCCTGCCCTCATTGACGACTGGAAGGCATCGGGGCATTGCGCCGAGTTCTTGAACTTCGACAAGTTGGAGACTTACAAGGACTTCGGAGGCATTCGCATCGAGGACGACGTACTCATCACCAAAGACGGTTGCCGATTCCTCGGCAAGGACAGAATCCCTTACCATCCAAAGGAAGTCGAGGAGTTCATGGCTGCAAGTAAGTGAAGAACGAAGAGTGAAGAGTGAAGAATCGCTCAAACTAATAAACAGAAACAACAACATTATTAATATAAAGAGAAATCATAATGAAGAAGACATTGATCGTCGCAGCATTGATGGCATTGGTTGCTACAGGTGCTAGCGCAAAGACAGCGAAGGACTCTGCTGCCATCGCCAAGAACAAGCCTGTATTTACAGTGGTAAAGGAAAATCCTATCACTAGCGTCAAGGACCAGAACCGCAGTGGTACGTGCTGGGCTTACTCTACCCTCTCTTTCTTCGAGAGCGAGATTTTGAAGAACACGGGCAAGACATACGACTTGAGCGAAATGTTCGTTGCCAACAAGACATATATGGATCGTGCCACAATGGCTGTCAGAATGCACGGCGACGTGAGCTTCTCACAGGGTGGTAGTGCCTACGATGTACTCTACGCTTTGCAGCACTATGGTATCGTACCTGAGACCGCCATGCCAGCTCCTGGTACATTGACAGGTGACTCCTTGGCCAACTTCGGCGAGTTCTTCGATGTGATGACTCCATACGTAGAGGCTGTAGCCAAGAGCAATGCCAAGAAGATTTCCACTGCTTGGAAGAGCGGTCTCCAGGGCATCATCGACTCTTACATCGGCAAGGCTCCTGAGAAATTCACTTACCAGGGCAAGCAATACACTCCACAGACTTTCTGTCAGAGCCTTGGCTTGAATCTTGACGACTATGTAACTATCACCAGCTACACCCACCATCCAATGTGGAGCAAGTTTGCCGTTGAGGTACAGGACAACTGGCGTTGGCCTTTGAGCTACAACGTTCCTATGGAAGACCTCTGCAAGATTATCGACAATGCTGTCAACAATGGTTACACCGTAGCTTGGGGTGGCGATGTGACAGAGGACGGTTTCACACGCAAGGGTCTTGGCATCGCTTACGACGTAAAGAAAGTTCGTTCCATGTCTGGCACAGACGCCGACCGCTGGTTCAAGCTCTCCAAGGACGAGAAGAAGGAGAAATTCGACTCACTCGGTGTCAACGCTCCTGAGGTAGTTCCTACACAGCAGATGCGTCAGGAAGCCTTCGACAACTGGGAGACTACCGACGACCACGGCATGCACATCTATGGTATCGCCAAGGACCAGAACGGCAAGGAGTACTATATGGTGAAGAACTCTTGGGGTGAGTATGGCGACTACAAGGGCACATGGTACATGACCAAGGCTTTCGTAGCTTACAAGACCATGGACTTCATGGTCAACAAGAATGCCATCCCTAAGGACATCCGCAAGAAAATGGGCATCTAATTTTCAGATAGGAGTTAAAAGTTAGGAAGTTATTCCTGCTCTGATTAAAAATAAGTCAGGAAGTTATTCCTGCTCTGATTTAAAATAAGTTAGGAAGTTATTCCTGCTCTGATTAAAAATAAGTTAGGAAGTTCTCCTGCTTTGATTTAAAATAGGAGGATTTGTCATTAGTCTAAATTATAGCTAATGAGAACGGGCTGAAAGCCCAAAAGCCACAAGCCCAGGGCAACGCCCTGGGTAATGATTATGCCAAGAAAGTCGCCCTGAAAGGGCAAAAGC
>DKCU01000086.1:22911-52494 GCA_002451555.1 Candidatus Segatella albertsiae | reverse complement strand
AGGGCGTTGCCCTGGGCTTGGTGCTTATTGCCCTTTCAGGGCGTGTGGGTGCGACTTGTGAATCCCCTTTTTTGAGTATTTATCTATCTTTTTGGCTAAAGAGTTTCATTATTTTGTAAATTTAAGCGAAAAGATTTCTTATTATGACATTATTTTTGTAACTTTGACGGCAGAAATAAAAAATAATTAAAATGCATTTTAAATGGAATTATGAAGCACCTACTCCAGAACAGCTAAAGGCAGCCAAGGAACTGGGCGACAAACTCAACATCAGTCCTATCCTAGGCCAGCTTCTCATCCATCGAGGCATCACGACGGAATCGGCGGCGAAAAGGTTTTTCAGACCTCAGCTCTCCGACCTCATCAATCCATTCCTCATGAAGGACATGGACGTAGCCGTTGACCGCCTCAATGATGCGATGGGGCGCAAGGAGCGCATCCTCGTCTATGGAGACTACGACGTAGATGGCTGCACCGCCGTTGCCCTGGTATATAAGTTTCTGCAGCAATTCTATTCCAACATCGACTACTACATACCCGACCGATACGACGAGGGATATGGAGTGAGCAAGAAGGGAATCGACTTTGCCCATGAGACGGGTGTCAAACTCATCATCATCCTTGACTGTGGCATCAAGGCCATCAAGGAGATAGAATATGCCAAGAGCCTTGGCATAGATTTCATCATCTGTGATCACCACGTGCCCGACGAGGTGATGCCACCTGCCGTGGCCATACTCAACCCTAAACGTCCTGACGACCCGTTCCCTTTCAAGCACCTCTGCGGATGTGGCGTGGGATTTAAATTCATGCAAGCTTTCGCCAAGGACAACAACATTCCTTTCTCCAGACTGATACCTTTGCTCGACTTCTGTGCCGTGAGCATTGCCGCCGACATCGTACCTGTCGTAGAGGAGAACCGAATCTTGGCTTTTCATGGACTCAAACAGCTCAACACCAACCCTAGCGTCGGACTTCGCTCCATCATCGACATCTGCGGTCTCAATGGCAGAGAGATTTCGATGAGCGACATCGTCTTCAAGATAGGACCACGCATCAATGCGTCGGGACGCATGGAGAACGGCAAGTTGAGCGTTGACCTCTTGGTGGAGAGGGATTTCGCATCCGCTATCCGCATGGCCAAGCATATCAATGAGTATAACGAGCAGCGCAAGGACATCGACAAGCAGATGACCGAGGAAGCCAACGGCATCGTCTCTCGCCTGGAAAGCCAGAAGCACAACTCCAGCATCGTGCTTTACGACGAGGGATGGAAAAAAGGTGTCATCGGCATCGTCGCATCCCGACTCACGGAAATATATTTCCGCCCAACCGTCGTGCTGACCAAGGACGGCGACATGGCAACGGGCTCGGCTCGTAGTGTCACTGGATTTGATGTCTATTCCGCCATCAAGAGTTGCAGGGACATCTTGCTCAACTTCGGAGGGCATACCTATGCCGCAGGACTCACCTTGAGATGGGACAAGGTAAAGGAGTTCCGCGAGAGATTCCAAAAATACGTGGAAGAGCACATTGCTCCTGAACAGACGGAAGCTCTACTCAACATTGATGCCATGATAGACTTCAAGGACATCACCAAGCACTTGCAAAGCGACCTGAAACGTTTCTCACCTTTCGGTCCCTGCAACCAGAAGCCAATATTCTGTACCACAAACGTTTATGATTATGGCACCAGCAAGGTGGTAGGAAGAGAGCAAGAGCATATCAAGTTGGAACTGGTCGATTCTAAATCCAGCAACGTAGTCAATGGCATCGCCTTCGGACAGAGCGCTTCCGCCAGATACATCAAGAGCAAACGAAGCTTTGACATCGTTTATACCATCGAGGACAACATCTTCAAGAAGAACCAAGTACAACTTCAGATAGAGGATATTCGTCCCAACAACGAAGAATAAAAGCTCCATCTACAAACAAGACAATGACAGACAAATTTCAAGAGATATTGCGAACATACTGGGGGTATCCTGACTTCCGAGGCATACAGAGAGAGATTGTAGAAAGTATAGCCAACGGACAGGATACCCTTGGCTTGATGCCTACTGGTGGCGGAAAGTCGATTACTTTCCAGGTTCCTGCCCTCGCCCAGGAAGGAGTATGCATCGTCATCACACCCTTGATAGCATTGATGAAAGACCAAGTTCTCCACTTGAGAGAACGTGGCATTCTCGCCGATGCCATCTATGCCGACAAATCTCGAAGCGAAATCGTGCAAATCCTTGAGAATTGCATTTTTGGAGGCATCAAGATACTTTATGTCTCCCCCGAACGACTTTCTTCCGAGATTTTTCAGACCAAACTAAGACACATGAAGGTGAGTTTCATCACGGTAGATGAAGCCCACTGCATCAGCCAATGGGGATATGACTTCAGACCTTCCTATCTGAAAATCGCCGACATCAGGGCCATGAAACCCGATGCTCCCATTCTCGCATTGACAGCCACCGCCACACCTTCCGTCGTTGACGACATACAGGAGAAACTACATTTCAAGGAGAAGAATGTGTTCAAGATGAGCTTCGAGCGCAAGAACCTCGCCTACATCGTACGGACTGTTGCCGACAAGCAAAACGAGATGATACATATCCTGCAATGTGTGGGTGGCTCTGCCATCGTATATGCCAGAAGCAGAAAACGCACCAAGGAAATGGCGGAAATTCTCAATAAGAATGGCATTTCCGCTACGTTCTATCATGCGGGACTCGACCCTACCACCAAGGACGAACGACAGGAATCATGGCAAAAGGACGAAGTGAGGGTCATGGTAGCGACCAACGCCTTTGGCATGGGCATCGACAAGCCAGACGTGAGAATGGTCATCCACATCGACTGTCCCGACTCCCTCGAAGCTTATTTCCAAGAGGCAGGGCGCGCAGGACGTGACGGCAACAAGTCATACGCCGTTTTGCTTTATGACACAAGCGACGAAAGAAAACTCAAGAACCGTGTCGGAGACACTTTCCCGGAGAAGGAACTCATCAAGGATATCTACGAGCACCTCGCCTACTTCTTCCAAATAGGAATAGAAAGTGGATGCGGAAAGACTTTCGAGTTTAATATCGAGAAATTCTGCTTCACATACAAGTACTTCCCCACCAAGGTGGATTCCGCCCTAAGAATCCTTGAGAGAAGCGGTTACATCCATTACGAGGACAATCCGGACGGAAAAGCCAGACTGATGTTCAACCTCGGAAGAAACGACTTATACCAGTTGGAGAATCTATCTGAAAACGAAGACAACATCATCACCACGATGCTAAGAAATTATGGTGGGCTGTTTACGGACTTCGCTTATATAGACGAGACTCTTATCGCCCACCAGGCTGGACTCACTATCCAACAAGTATATTTTGGACTCAAGAACCTGGCTGCCCGCCACATCATCACGTTTATTCCTAGGCGCAAGATTCCTTTCATCACCTACACAAGGGATAGAATAGACGGCGAGAAAGTCATCATCCCCAAAGAGGCATACGAGGATAGGAAAGAGCAATACGTCAAAAGAATAGAGAGTATGATAGCATACGCTCAGACGGACTATATCTGCCGCTCCCGACAGCTACTGCGCTACTTCGGAGAGGATACAAAGGAAGACTGCCATCAATGCGATGTCTGCCTGGAGCATAAAGATACCGACTCCGTTGCAAAACAGATGTATGAAAAGGCCCAGGAAGCCATCATCAACTTGCTTTCCGACAAAGAGAAACATTTCATCACCGACTTGAAAACCATCCAGTTGCCAAGCCAACAAGTAAAGGATGCCTTGGAGTTTCTTATACAGGAGAATCAGATTCACGTTGAGGGTTCATATATCTACATGATCGATTCAGATTCTCTTTACAACCACAATTAGCTTTCTCTACAACAGCAACTGTCTTTTGCAAAAACACAAACTTTTTCCAATAGGATTAACAGCAAATTCATACAGGAAGAGCAACCTATATACACGAAAAAAGGGAACGACCCATCACGGACCGTTCCCTTTCCAACATTATGTACGAGAAAAAAATTAGTTATTTTCAGGACGAAGTTTACGAACTGTAACACCAGCCTGCCACATTTCCTTGTTGCGCATAGCCTCGAGTTCAGCGTTCAACTTCTCACGATAATCTGGCTGAGAGTTCTTGTCGATAGAAATCTGAGCCTCGTTACCTGTCTTAACTGAGTAGTACAACCACTCCATAACTGGCTTGATAGCCTCACGGAAGCGAGGAGCCCAGTCAAGAGCACCACGCTGTGCAGTTGTAGAACAGTTAGCATACATCCAATCCATACCCTTAGCACCGAAGAGAGGGCCAAGGCTCTGAGTGAGCTCCTCAACAGTCTCGTTGAAAGCCTCAGATGGAGAGTGACCATTCTCACGAAGTACATCGTACTGAGCCTCCAAGAGGCCCTCGATAGCACCCATCAAAGAACCACGCTCACCTGTCAAGTCAGATGTAGCCTCACGCTGGAAGGTTGTCTTGAACAAGTAACCAGCACCAATACCGATACCGAAGGCAAGAGTCTTCTCCTCGGCCTTACCAGATGCATCCTGATATACAGCGTAAGAGCAGTTCAAACCACGACCCTCGCAGAACATAGTGCGGAGAGAAGTACCAGAACCCTTAGGTGCAACCATGATTACATCAATATCCTTAGGTGGAACAACGCCTGTACGGTCGCTCCAGTTGATAGCGAAACCATGTGAGTAATACAATGTCTTACCTGGTGTAAGATACTGCTTAATCTTTGGCCAAACAGCGATTTGACCGGCATCAGAAAGCAACATGCAGATGATAGTACCCTTCTGAACAGCTTCCTCGATAGAGAACAAAGTCTTACCTGGAACCCAACCATCCTTCAAGCACTTCTCGTAGGTTTTACCCTGACGCTGGCCGACGATGACATTGAAACCATTATCGCGAAGGTTGCAAGCCTGACCAGGACCCTGGATACCGTAACCGATCACTGCGATAGTTTCGTTCTTCAATACTTCACGTGCTTTCTCCAATGAAAATTCATGACTGGTGACAACAGTTTCAATTACGCCACCGAAATTCATTTCTGCCATAATTAATTTTAATTTTGTGCGGCTTGCCGTTGTGGAGCCGCGGGTTATACTTGTCCATACGGATGCGAGCTTTTTCTTATCCAAAGAGAGCCTGTTTGATCCGTCCACTGCCTCACGAGGTAGCGGCTCTGGGTTTATTTCTTATTTCGGGTGCAAAGGTAATAAATCAATATGAAACTACCAAATTTTTCTTTCACTTTTTAACAAATTTAGCCTTACTTCTTACAACTTCGACTTCTTCGGAGCTATTTTCACACGTTTTTGTTATCTTTATGCAAAATTCTTGCTCTCCGACTGTCTCCATATAGAAGTTAAGTTTGTCGCCTTGGTGACTCTCCGCCACGTAGGCAATCTCAAATCTTTGCAAGAAATACTCCTTGTAGTAATCCAAGTCGAAGAGATCGAGTATATGTTCGATGTATTTCACCGAATTGATATGCCCATTTACATCCACATCATTATAATAGGTGTCGATGCTGCGCACCAACTTGGCATCCTTGCCCATCTTCACCCTGGAGCTTGCTGCGATAGGACAAGGTTTCTCTTCTTCGATATACTCCTTGATCAACCCATCGTTGATGGAGAAGATATCGACCGGCTGGCGAGTGTCGGTATCTATCATCGCCCACACGCTCTTGCCATAGCCATAGACTTTTTCCTCTTCTTGGCTTGAAGTTTCTCCAGATGCGGTCTCAGAAGCTTTCGCCCTGCCACAAATCTTGAAATCACGAGCCGTGAAGTACTTCATGGCATTCTCAACCCAAGTCTCGACGAAGAACTTGTCGTATGCCTTGGGCATCTCGGTCATTTCGATGGCAAGGCGACTCAACACCCATGTGCGATGGCGAGGCATCAAGTAATTCATGCCATAACCACGGTCGTTGCTATGGAAATCGGCAGCATTCAGCAAATGGTTTCCCAAATGTCCCATGAACAAGCGGCTATCGAAGTCGCAATGAAAAGGTTCCGAAAGGAACTCGTATCTTCCTACTTTACTCAATAATTCCATACCTTATTATATAATAAAGAATCCCTATATAATAACAAGGAATCTTATCTATTTTTAAATTCATCTGCAAAACTAATATATTTTTTTGAGAATGCCAAAGAAATAAGCATAAAAAAGATAAAGGTGGCGCATCAAATGAGATGCGTCACCTTTATCTTCTTATAGGTCTTGCCGCCCAAGCCTAGGGCTGCCATCGTATTGTCCTTGACAATCAACTCTCCTTTCTGCAAGCCTGCTATCGCCGACTTTATCTCCTGGAAGTCCTTGCCAGAAACACCGAAGAGGTCCTTGATGATGCCATCGGCTATCGTCTGCTGCTTCATGATGAGCGGATACTGGGCGTTGGCATAGAAGTCGAAGAACTTACTCTTGAAGCTATCCATGTTTTGCGTGGCGAGGATGATGCTCAGTCCCTTGTTGCGCCCCACCGCTATCAGGTTGCGAAGTGGCTGATTGTCAAAGTCGAGCATATAGTGAGCCTCATCAATGATAGTGAAATGGCGAATCTGTACATAGTCCTCGTTCACCGCCTGCTTAGGCAACTGCTCATAGATGTTGTTGAGCTTCGAGATAATGAAATATACAATAGCCTTGGCTATCGGACCATCCTTCGGGAAAGCATTCATCTTGATGATGAAACATTCCTCCACCAAGTTCACCTTGTCTTCCGATGCAAAGAGATGATTGCGAATCAACTGCTTCAAGACGGAAGTGATGCTATCGTCTTTGTCTGGATTCTGCATCTTCGACTGATATTTCCTCAACATCAACTCAAAGGTGATAGGCTTTCCGTTCGTCTGCTTGTAGGCATCCACAATAGCTTCGCTCAGCCGATTGCTCATATTGGCACTGATGCTGGTTCGCTCTATCGCACAGAGCGCACCAGCCATCTCCGTGGAATAGAGATTGATTTCTGTGATTGTCTTGCCCGAAAAATCCTTGAATGGAGAGAAAGGCAGCGGTTCCTTCACTGGGTCGAGGATGCAACTTCTATCCACATCGAAATGAGCGAGCCAGTTGGCATTCGCCGGGTCGGAGAATTCGCCCTTGTAATCGAACAAGAGGAAGCTGACTGGATAAGGAGTCTCGGTGGAGAGATTGCGAAACTGCTGTATCAGCACCGCCAAGAGATTGGTCTTGCCCGAACCCGTAGTTCCTGCCACCAATATCTGTGCATTCGATACCGAACGCCCATTGATGTTGAGTTTCGCCTCCATATCCTCGGCATACTCACCTATCAAGAGTTCCAAGGCAGGGATGCCACTGCCACCATGTCGTCTGTCGCTCGCCGTGAAGAGGAAAGCACTCAGGTTCTCGTCTTCCGAAAGATAAGCGATTCCTCGATAGATTTCCTTCGCCACGATACGACCCACGATGCTCGCATTCTGCCAATCCACCTCACAATCCTTGTATCTCAACTTCAGCAAAGCCGAGAAGAGCGACTTCTTGTTGTCCTTCGTAAAGAAACTCGGCATGATGCGCTGGGAAGTTTTCGAGAGCACGATGTTCTCCAAGCCCTCCACACTTCTTTTCTCGTTCAAGCTCAAACTGGCTATCAAGCAGATACGCATCACCTTGTTCAAGGTCAGCACACTGTCCTTCTCGCCCTCCACCTGTCGAGACAAGTTGAGACGTTTCTCCAAAATCTCCTTCAACGGAAGAATAGCTTCTACCATCCCCTCCGCCTGTCGTATATTTTCTAATGCTACTTCCATAAATATCCTATTCAGTAAACATTAAACATTATTCATTACACATTACTCCAAAGTATCCATCCTCCACATGCGTGCTCTGGCTCTCTACATCTCTCACCAGTGTATAAGAGCGAGAGAGGAACGGCTCCAACTTCACGTAGTCCTTGTCCTTTCGGATTTCGGAAGTGGTGCAGAGCAAGATGGTTTGCTCGGCAAGCCCAGGGAAGTATTCCTCCATCAGCACGTCGCGACTTTCCTCGTCGAGTACGCCCATTACCGTGTCTATCATCACAGGTGGATTGTAGTCGCCCAAGTTGCGAAGCACCTTCAGCAATACTTGGATGAAGATCTGCTTGGAAGCCGCATTCAGTTGATTGAGCGAGATTTCGTTTCCTGCCTTGTGATAGAGACGAATCGTAAAATTCTCCATCGAGTCAGAGAGCACCACCTTGGCGATGCACCCCTTGTAGGAAATCAAGAGCTTGTTGAGTTGCTCCTTCATATCCTCCTCTATTTTCTCCTTCTTGCGCTTCAACAAGGTATCGGCTACATCCTCAAAGAAAGGTTTCAACTTGACCAGCATGTCATACTTCACGTCTGGCTCCTGCTGTATCTGCACATCAAACTGGTGTATCTTTCGCTCCAGCTTTTCGATGTTCATCTGTCTTTCGTCCTTCTCCTTCTTCAAGTTTTCCAACTCTCGATTCGCCTCCTCGTATGCCTTGATGATTTCGGTATTACCACTCACCATGCTACGGCGGAGCAAGGAAATTTGACTCAGTTGATTGTCATAGTTCTCCAATCGCTTCTCCAAGTCGTAGCGGCTGTCGTTGAGGGCGATAAACTCGTTGACGGCATTGGCTCCAATGAGATTCCTCAGTGCCTCGAACTCGCTTTCGTCCAAGAAAGCATAGTCATCCTTGCGTTGCAAGGCTTCCTGCTGACTCTTCAGATAAGCCACCACATCCTCGTCCTCCACCGAGTTTGGGCAAAGGCATCTTGCTTTCAAGTATCCCAGAATCTTGGTAGTCACCTCTCGCATCTGCTCCACGGAGAGCACGCCCTCACGTTCCTGTTTCAAGGCTTCCTTCTGTCGGATGATGTCGTTCACCTCGTTTGTGATGCCTTGGGCGAGTTTCGGGAAGAACACATTCAGCTCCAAGGTCTCCACCACCTGTTTCAGTTGGGCATTGTATCTTTTCGAACGCTCCTGGGTCTCCCTCACACTCTCCTCCAAGTCGTGTATCTTTCGCTCCGTCTCGGCAGAATCCTTCACCCCTTCCTTGGCTGCATCATATTCTGCTTGGATGGAAACCAAGTACTTATACTTATCGTCTTGCAGTTTGGTATTCTCCTCTTGCTGCGCCACCAACAGGTTGCGTTGCTCACACAATCCATTATATTCCTCAGCCTCCTTCTGCGCCTCCAGTCTTCGTGCCGCCCACTCCTGTTGTAGATGTTCGGCGGCATTCTTGAGACGGAGATACTTGTTGAATCCCATCACATTCTGGATATTGTCCTTGATGATCTGGGCAAAGACATTCTCCTTCAAGAGTTCGCTCGACTGCATGGCATCGAAGAGGAAATACTTCGACAGCTCCTGCGGCAAGTTCGCCTTGATGATTTTGTTTACCTGTTGCTCGTTGTCGGCACGTTCCCGAGGAGGCGTGGCTGTGCCATACGAGAACATCGCACCATCCATATTCAGCAGCACGTTCTCCACAGGCTTATTGGCAGGGTTGAGCTTGTAGGTACGGCGAAGCAGATACTGCTGCTTGCGTCCCAGCACCATGCCCTCGAAAGAGAGTTCGAGCACGATGGTAGGTTCCACCTTGCCCAAGGCGCCATTGTTCAGGAGTTCCTGAAAATGCGCCTTGTTCTGTATCTTCAGTCCATAGAGAGCCCCACAGATAGCCTCGAACAGCGTGGTCTTACCCCCGCCGTTCATACCACCTATCAAGATGATGGGCTGTTCAGACTTCACCGACAAATCCAAGTCGAGGCTCAGATAAGTCTTATAGTTTTTGATTCTGATTCTTCGTATTATCATAACCTATTCTTCACTTAATCATAGCGATAGCCTCGCCGATGATTCGTTCCGTATCCTCGTCGTTCATTTCGATCTTATCGACCTTGGCTGCATGATATTTGCGAAGTATTTCCTCGCTCATCCAGTCGAAGTCTATCTCATGTTTCTCGCAGAGCGTCCGAATCAAGTCGAGGTCTTCCTTTCGGATGCCGTAGTGCAAGAACTTTCCGTCCAATCCTTTTGCCATAGTTTACAACTTATTAGATTTATACCTTTTTATATATAGCAACCAGTGGAGGGGTTGTATTACTTATATTTGTCAGGGAAAAATGCATCCCAGCAACTCAAATCGGTCGTGTTCTCAATTGGAAATGGAGAATAACACCAATTTCGATCTAACTTTCTAAAGATTATTATACCACCCTTCAAATGCTTATCGCTATTTTGCTCACTCTGCATATACTCCAATAAAGCATTGTGCTTGTTAGGAGCCTCTGGGTCACTATCCTCCGTTTTCGTATCAAAAAGAAAAAGTTGCCCATTCTTCATACGAATAACATAATCTACATAAAATGGAGTTTTTATTCCATCTGTTGCGATATAAGGCACAGCATAGTTATAACGTCCGCCATCTCCATTTTTGTACCACCAATCTACATACTCCTTGTTTTCTTCCAAGAATGCCTCAAACTTTTTCTCTTGTTCGGAAGCTTTATCCAATCTAAAAAATGGCATCAAAGCATGATCTTTTATTTCGGGAATCTCTTTAGCTGTCGTTTCGTTATACTCACGAATTTCTGGCACTTTCCAAGTATATTCTGCTAAGGAACGTTCTTTCTTTTTCTTGCGGCGCAAATTCAATATATTTGTATATTGGGTTATTGCCAAAGCTATCAACCTTGCAAATTTACCTTGATTTTGATTATACAAGATAATTCGTGGAACCTCAGGCTCAAAAACACCTAAATATTCTTCCATCAATTGATAGATATAACCTTTCAGAGAGGTAACTGCAATTTTTTCATAACCAACCAATAGGTCTTGACAGAACTTCGTAAATCGAGAGTTCAATTCGTCTTGGCTTCTTCTAAAACCAATTTGCTGTTTTTCACCAATTTCTGTAGTACCAGCTTCACCTGTAACATTTACATCATGAATCAAAGTCACTTTTACCGCATGATTACCAAAATCCACCCTATCAATTAGTTCTGCTTGTTGTCGATTTCGTTGCCAATCAAACAGTTCTACCTTACCATGATCAGAAGTATCAGCCGAATCTTCCTCAAATGGAGAAACTTCAAATAAATCTAACTCTACTGGAACCTTAAACCAATTTCTATTAAACGTATCAACTAAGACACGCCAAAAGTCTGGACCTAATCGTTTACGGTCAGCACTCAAATATTGACTGTAGGTAGAATACAGGGCAACATTATTTAAATGCTCACGACGATAAGCTTGTAAAGACTTAGTTACATAGTCGTATGCTTCAGGTCTGATAATGATATGGTCACGACTTAAATTAGTATATATCCAACCATGGTTAAGAATTTCTTCCGTATAGTAATGCTGTTCTGGCATACGCATGATTCTTCCAACCGTCTGCATTCCAAACGGTTCACTCTTAATATCACGAAAAATTAATAATACCGCAGCACGAGGACAATCCCAGCCCAAAGCTATAGCTTGCTTGAAAAGGAGCACTTCTGTCAAATCATAATTATCTGATAGATGGTCAAGATTATCCGTCTTTTCATTACTTAGCCAAACAGCTAACTTGCCATTGTCTTTATTGATGCCATAAATTGAGTCCAATCTCGTCTTCATCTGTTCGATGATAGTCTTTTCATTACTATCTAACGTTGCAGAATTATCATTAGGGAGTTGGATAAGCAGCAAAGGATTGATACGCACGCCCATTTCTTCATAAGCTTGTTTTATTTCTTTTCTTTTTGCCAAAGCCAAATCCAAGAGATACGCATTCTCCCCTATACCAGTATCATCCTCTCGTACATCGGGATTTATCGTAATGCCGTTTTTTATCATCTCTGCATTTATCACCTTATGACGTGGCACCACCACAATTTCATCAGCTTCAGCTTTTGATATTGGCGAAGGTGTTGCAGAAATGCGAATTTCCAACTTAGGATTAATATTCTTCAGCACCTTCTCCGATTGCTTCGCAGAACGGGTTCCAAACATATGTTCCTCGTCAATTATCACTATGATTGGAATTCCACGTTCTTGGGTTCGGGCGACAATATCATAGATGGAGGAAGAATTCTCTGTTTCCTTAACTATTAGATTAGTATCTTTATTGATACTCTCCCAATTAACAAAGAACACTTCACCAGGCTTGATATAACCTTCCAAACTATGGTCTAACTCATCATACATTACAGGAGTTAACACATGAGTTTCAGAAAAAAAATTCTTCATCTTCATGTAACTCTGTTGATGTAGCTTATTAGGAGCAATCCAAATAAGAGCTACTTGCTTATCTTCTTCTGCCAACTGTTCGGTTAACTCATCAAGCATCTGACTTGCCATCACCGTCTTGCCAGAACCTGTTGGAGCCTCAAAAACAAGTTTTCTTCGATCTCCAGGATATCCCAATAAGCTGTTGGTCTTTTTAACCAAGTCCTCAACCGCCTCTTTCTGAAATTCAAATTCTTTAATCATAATTCACCCTCCATATCATCCATTGATTTTTCCAAAGTTTCTTTTTTTTCTCCAACTACATCATTTGGAATAACATCCTTGTATACATTGTAAATTGCTGCTGGCAAAGCACATAATTCAACCTTATCAAGCACATCCTCAAAGTCATCTGAATAAGCATAGCTATTATTAGAGAAAACATATATCATGATTTTTCCTACAATATTCAACCCGGCAATCACTTTAACAAAGGTTTGTACCGTTTGCTCATTATAAATAACCAGCATCTTTGTCTTATCATTGGCAAAATAACGAGCCATATTAGGGTTCAACTTCTTGCCACCAAACATTTCTTGCTCAGTATATACATTATTTTTGATACAGAGCATAGCTGTAGATAATCTCATTAATTCTCGCTTATTATTCAATGTCTGCTCAAGAGGCACAAGTTTTGTTTTATAATAGCGAAGATTGTTATGGCTCAAGCCTAGTACATACTTACCTTTAGATGTAGAATAGCCTCGAATTACTCGACGATTTCGCTCATAAGTTATCTTTTTGCAAATTTGCTTATCTTCTTTCGTCCTCTCATCCTTTTCTATGCCTTGAACCAAAATACATTGACGATGTCCTCCATCTTTCGCATTCAACTTCATTGTGGCATGGAGAGTTGTACCAGAACCAGCAAAGAAATCAAGAATGGTATAATCATTCGCAGGATACATAGTTTCAATATACTCAATATAATCTAATGCTTTTGGAAAATCAAAGTCAAGCTTCTGATCTTTCATCCATTTCGTAGATGCTTGTGAATCAAAAAATAAAATAGACCTTGGCAAAGACTTTTCATTATCACAAAGATAATTTTTTAGTTGTGGCATTATAGATTCATCCTTGCCAAACAACAATTTATCCTCACCTATCATTTTTTCTATATCATCCTTAGAATACGCCCATCCACGAGTTCCTATCTTACAAGGCATTCCGGTTTTTGGATGAAGAATATCAAACCACGAATTACTACCTGGTGCTGTTAAGTCCGAAGCACGAAAAGGTCCTTTACTATCTACATATGTATAATGATCAAACTCGTAATACTTTGGATATTTAACTAGTGCCAACAGTTCAGAATGAATCTCATCTAAACTAAGACCTGAGTTCAATAGTTTCTTTGCTATCTTTTTAAAGCCCTCCAAATTACTTTTGTCAACAGCCCAACCTTGTGGTAAGTTCTCAATAGATTTGGCATAACATAGGAGATAATCATGCGAAACTGATACATATTTAGCATTGTTCTTTGCAGAATTAGAAGCAACCACTATTTGAGCAATAAAATTGTTTTCTCCAAATAATTCGTCGCATAAAATTCTTAGAGTTGCCTGCTCATTATCATCAATGGAAATAAAGATTACTCCCTTAGCAGAAAGCAAGCCTTTTGCCAACTTCAATCTTTTCTCCATGAACGTTAACCACATAGAATGACGAAAGCCATCCTCCTTACGAACATAGTCATCATTATAAGTAAAATCCTTATTACCCGTATTATAAGGAGGATCGATATAGATGACATCAATCTTCCCTGAATGAGTATAGCTAAGTGCAGTAAGGGCTTCGAGGTTATCGCCCTCGATAAGAATATGGTTGGGAGCCTCAGCATCATCGCTGACAATGGCACGCTCGGGAACCTCAACGAGAACAGGCTGCTCGTTGACCATTCTGAGTTCCGCATCCTCAGGCTTATCTTCCCATACCAAACCATACTTCTTTTGCGAACGAAGAAGCTTCAACAACTCTGACTTCTCCTCGTTCGTAAGGCCCTCCAATTCATTTATCTTCTTTGCGAGTTCATATTTATTCATAGACAGCGTACCAACTGTGCTCACCCCCAAAGCAGATAAATTATGTTTTACTTGATTGTTGTAAGTCTTTGCATCGACAAGTTTTGCTTTCGCTCCCCAAAACAGATGCAAGTCTATCCTAAAAGAATTGGCGCAGGGGTGTCATTACTCCTTTTAATGTTCTTGCAAACAGAAGGGCTTCCGACACCCTATAACAACAAGAACAGAAGCAAGAGGACAACCACCTACGCCAACATAGCATATATGTATGTAGCACAAGGCACACCCTTCCGATACGAAAGGGCGCACTTGTGCCGTGTATATATACACGTTATAGTAGGCGTCCACTGCCATCTCCCCTCTGATTGTTATAAACATGAAAGTTTCGGAAGTTTTCTGTTTATCAGAAGCAAAACGTAGTAAACGTCTAATTCTAAAAAGATATTGCCAATCCCCGGATTTAGCAGCCAGCATCTCTCTGCCAGCCATCCAAGAGAATGACGCTACAAAAGTAACGAAAAGAATTGGAATCGCCAAATTATCCGGGTACTTTCTTCATTATTGGACATAAAAAAGCCTTTCAGCAAGCTAAATGCTGAAAGGCTAATTATATTTTAGAGAACCATTAACCCTAAGGCTAAATATCTTTCCAAAATGTTCGAACTAATCTTGAAGGATTCATTCGCATATCCCAAAAGTCCAAGACCACTATAAGATTTCTTTCTTGCGAATATCTATAAATAAACTTAAAATCTTCCATCAATATACAACTGCGAAAGATTTTATATTTCCTTAGTCTTGGTTCAACAGGAGAAGACAAAGGGAACATAGACAATCGTTTTAGCTTCTCCAAAAAACACTCTTCAAAGCGTTTTTCAACTATTTTCCCAAACTCATCCAATGTATAATCCAAAATTTGATTATACTTCAATTCTGCCTTTGGCGATAATCTTATCTCAACCATGGATGCCTTTTGTGACTTCTTGCAATGACCTCTTCCAAAGAATAAGTTACTCCCATCCTTTCAAATTCATCATTTGCCACCAATACGTCGTTTATTTGTTTTCGAACTAGTTCTTCATTACCAATCAACTTGCAAGATGGTTGTTTTTTTGTAGTATAAGCTATAGCAGGAGATAGTTCTGCAACTATTCCTTCTTGTGCCTGCCTTTCTTCGAAATTACGATAACGTCTATCCATATAATATTCCTTTCATTTAAGAAGTACCAAATATAAACAAATAATATTGCAAGCCATTCCATAGAATGACGCTACAAAAGTAACGAAAAGAATTGGAATCGCCAAATAATCTAAAGTTTTTCTGCAAAATATTTGGTTATATCGGCAAAAAGTGTAGCTTTGCAACATTAATCAGTAAATATATAAAACTATGAATATAGCTTTAGACAATAATACTTATGGCATGATGGGGCTGTAGCCTGCATCAACACCCAAAAAGTGTACTCCCTTTTAACTTTAAAAGTTAATAAGGTGTACACTTTCTTCAATAATATGATTAATAAAACTATCTTATTCCTCTGAATTCTGCTTCAAATAATCAGAGATTGGCTCATCGAAGCTTCGCGTCACTGCGATACGACCACTTCGGGTATATTGCAAGAGGCAATCGAAGCTATTGAGCTGATGGAAAAGGTCGGCGATGTCCTCGGTCAATCCTGCCAAAAGCACGGTGCTATAGGTAGGATTCACCTCCATCATGCGAGCATCGTGCTTGCGGATGGTACGAGACACCTCAGGATTCTCCAACAAGACTGGCGTGGAAATCTTGAAGAGCGCCACCTCATGGATGAAGATTTGGTCATCCGTGTAATAGTCGCTCTTCACCACATCAATCTTCTTCTCTATCGCCTTGTTGATCTTCTCTATCTGCTCCGCATCACTCCATACCGTGATGGTATATTTGTGGATGTTCTTGATGCTGCTGGCTGACACATTCAAGCTCTCGATATTCACCTGTCTGCGAGTGAACACGGCGGTAATCTGATTCAAGATACCGGCGATGTTCTCAGAATAGACAAGCAATGTATATAATTTCTTTTCGTTATTATTCTCCATAACTTTAATAATTAAGTTCAAGTTGCATCTCATCCACACTCTTGCCAGGCAAAGTCATTGGCACGATGTCCTCGTCTTCCTTGATGGCGCACTCCAAGAGGTAAGGTCCCTTGGTGGCAATCATTTTCTCTACCTTGGCCTTCAAGTCCTTGCGGTCGATGACCACATCGTATGGAATACCGTATGCCTTGGCTATCTCTGCATAATGCGGATTCATCATGTGAGTGAAGGAACGACGACCACCAAACATCAAGTCCTGCCACTGGCGCACATTGCCTAAGTAGTTGTTGTTCAAGAGAATCATCTTCACCGGTGCCTGTTGCTCCATGATGGTACCCAACTCCTGGATGTTCATCTGGAATCCGCCGTCACCAAAGAAACAACAGATGGTTCTGTCTGGTGCACCGAATGTCGCACCGATGGCAGCAGGAAGACCGAAGCCCATGGTACCGAAACCACCGCTGGTCACGATGGAGAGTTTCTTGGTGAACTTGAAATAACGGCTCGAAATCATCTGGTTCTGACCGACATCATTGACGAGAACAGCCTCATTATGAGTAGCTTCTGTCACCACATTGGTCACCTCACCCATCAAGAGCGGACCTTCTGTAGGATGAATATCCTTCTCGATGACCTTCTCCTGCTCCTGCTTGCGATACTCCTCGAAAGAGTCACGCCACTCACGATGCACATTCTTGTTCAACAGACGAGTAATGGCAGGAAGCGACTGCTTGCAATCACCGACGACAGCTACATCCGTCTTGATGACCTTGTCTATCTCAGCCTTATCTATATCAAGGTGGATAATCTTAGCTTGCTTAGCGTACTTGGAAGGCACGCCCGTGATACGGTCGCTGAATCGCATACCGATGGCTATCAAGACATCGCACTCCTGAGTCTTCATATTGGTAGCATAAGAACCATGCATACCGAGCATACCCATATTCAATGGATGATTGCTTGGCAAAGCTGAAAGACCGAGCAAAGTACGACCTGCAGGAATGTCAGCTTTCTCCAAGAACTCGATCAACTCATTGTGAGCATTGCCCAACTCCACGCCATGGCCCACGAGGGCAAATGGCTTTTTGGCGTTATTGATTAATTCTGCAGCTTCCTCCACTGCCTTCTCATCAATCTTAGGATAAGGGTTGTAAGAAGTCACCTTCTCACACTTCGCTGGTTCCCATTCGCAAGTGGCTGTCTGCGCATTCTTGGTGAAGTCGAGGACCACAGGACCTGGACGACCGCTGCGTGCGATATAGAAAGCACGGCTCACTGCCCAAGCCACATCCTCAGGACGACGAATCTGATAAGACCACTTGGAGATAGGTTGGGTAACACCCACCAGGTCAACTTCCTGAAAGGCATCTGTGCCCAATGCAGGCACGCCCACCTGACCAGCGATGACCACGATAGGCGTAGAATCCATCATGGCATCAGCAATACCCGTCAAAGTATTCGTTGCTCCAGGGCCACTGGTCACGAGTGTAACGCCCACTTCGCCACTGACTCGGGCATACCCCTGCGCAGCGTGAGCAGCAGCCTGCTCGTGACGTACCAAGATGTGATCAAACACCTTATTCTCTCCTCTCGTGTAACCATACAGTGCATCAAACACTGGCATGATGCTTCCGCCTGGATAACCGAAGATGGTCTTCACACCTTCGTTTTGCAGGGAGCGCATCAATGCTTCAGCTCCTGTTATTACTTCTTTTGCCATTTATCTTTTTTGTTTATTTGAAAACTAATCTATGATTCTCACACCACCCTTATCTGCAGAGCTTACGCTCTGAGCGTATGCACGCAAAGCCTTGCTTACCACACGGTTGCGCTTCAATGGCTGTTGTGGACGGGCATTCAATTCCTCATCACTCAACTTCACATTAATGGAGCGGCTTGGAATATCGATGACGATGATGTCACCATCCTTAATCTTGCCAATATTACCACCAGCGGCAGCCTCAGGAGATATATGACCGATACTCAAGCCTGATGTACCACCAGAGAAACGACCATCTGTAATCAAGGCACACTCCTTGCCGAGGTGACGACTCTTGATATAAGAAGTTGGATAAAGCATCTCCTGCATACCAGGACCACCCTTAGGTCCCTCATGTGTAATAACCACGCAGTCGCCAGAGTTGACCTTGCCTCCAAGGATTCCCTCGCAAGCATCTTCCTGAGAGTCGAAGCATACGGCAGGCCCCTCGAAATGCCAAAGCACTGGATCTACGCCCGCAGTCTTCACAACACAACCATTCTGGGCTATGTTACCGAAGAGAACTGCCAAACCGCCATCCTTGGTGTAAGCATGCTCAAGGTCACGGATACAACCATTCTCGCGGTCTGTATCAAGACTCTCCCACTGCGCATCCTGGCTACCCATCTGGGTAGAGAACTTCCTGCCTGGAGCCGAGTGATAGATTCTATCTGCCTCTGGGTCAATCTCAGAGCCCGTAATATCATATTTCTTCATCTGCTCATCGAGGGTCTTGCCATCCACACGCTTTACTGCGCCATTGATCAAGCCACCCTTGTTGAGTTCGTTCAAGATACCCATGATACCACCGGCACGGTTGCACTCCTGCACGCTATACTTCTGAGTATTAGGAGCCAACTTGCAAAGGCAAGGAACCTTACGGCTCAATTGGTCGATGTCTTCCATCTTGAAGTCTGCGCCAGCTTCCTGAGCTACTGCCAAGAGGTGAAGCACGGTATTGGTACTACCACCCATGGCAATGTCAAGAGTCATGGCGTTGAGGAAAGCATCACGGGTAGCGATATTGCGTGGCAATACGCTCTCGTCGCCATCCTCATAATAAGCATAAGCATTCTTGACAATCTGGCGAGCTGCATCCTTAAAGAGTTGGATGCGGTTCTTATGGGTAGCAAGGATTGTACCATTGCCAGGAAGGCTCAAGCCGATGGCCTCGGTCAGAGAGTTCATGGAATTGGCGGTAAACATACCCGAGCAACTGCCACAGCCTGGGCAAGCGCACTGCTCTATCTGCTTCATCTCCTCATCAGACACGCTGGTATCAGCACCCTTAATCATAGCGGTAATCAAGTCGGCGTTCTCACCCTTCCAGCGACCAGCCTCCATAGGACCACCAGAACAGAAAACTGTAGGAATGTTCAATCGCATGGAAGCCATCAACATACCTGGGGTCACCTTGTCACAGTTGGAGATACAAATCATGGCATCAGCCTTGTGTGCATTGACCATATACTCTACAGAGTCAGCGATAATGTCACGGCTTGGCAAAGAATAAAGCATTCCGTCGTGGCCCATTGCAATACCATCGTCAACGGCGATTGTGTTGAATTCGGCTGCATAGCAACCCATTGCCTCAATTTCCTTCTTGACAATCTGACCGATTTCATGAAGATGAGTATGACCCGGCACGAACTGTGTAAAGCTATTCACGATAGCAATGATTGGTTTGCCAAACTGCTCATGTTTCATACCTGCAGCTACCCAAAGTGCACGGGCACCTGCCATTCTTCTGCCTTCAGTACAGACGCTACTTCTTAATGGATGTTTCATATTGTTTTTATATTCTTAATTTTCTCTTTACTCCTAAAAAACGACAAGCACATGCTTGCATTTCCGTAATTGACTGCAAAGATACTGAGAAATTATGTAATAGCCAACAATTTTCGCATAAACTTTCAAAAAACTACAGATTTCGTTACAAAAATCCGCTTTCTGCTTACAAATTATAAGCAAACATACACATTTTACTTAAGATTGTGCATATATAAAAAAATCCCCAAGACCGAAGCCTTGGGGACTCATATTTGATAGAAACCTAATTCTATTCTATGATTCTACTTCTAAATACGAGTTGAATTACTCAGCTGCGTTGTTATCGTTGAAAGTAGAAACACGGTTGAACTCAACCTGCTTGAAGAGCTTGTCTGTTGCGCCCATACCCTTAGTTGTCAAGCGGTCAGCAGAAATCTTGTACTTCTTAACCAAGATGTTCTTAACTGCCTCAGCACGCTGCTCAGAAAGCTTCTGGTTGATTTCCTTAGAACCCTCTGGAGAAGCATAACCCTTGATCTCAACCTTAGCGTCTGGGTGATTCTTCATATACTGAGCGATCAACTCGATGTTAGGCATCTGGCTCTTCTCTACAACTGACTTACCCTGCTGGAACAATACTGTTGGCTGCAAGTTTGTAGCTGTAGCTGGCTTCACATACTTAGGCTGGTTAGCGAGCTTGTTCTTCAAGTCAGCGATTTCCTTATCCTTAGCAGAGAGCTGAGAATCCTTGTCGTTCAAGTTGCTGCGGAGGTCGTTGATCTGGCTGTTCAAGCCATCGATCTCAGACTGGTCACGGAGCTGAGCGATTGTGAAGTTGTGAGTACCGTTAGAGTTCTTGAACTTGTAGATGAAACCTGCGTTCAACTGGAATGCAGACTTGTTGATGTCATAAGCAACACCATCATAGCCATAACCATTCAAAGCCCAGTTCATAGATGGCTCAACATAGAACTGCCATGCCTTCTTAGAACCCAAGTTGAATGTGAAGTCGATACCAGCCTTAGAAGTCAAAGCGTTAACATTCTCGCAAGTACCGAATGTGTGTGCCCAACCGAAACCATAAACAGGGATAACCTCGAATGTACGTGGCTCACCTTTGTAACCACCGAACCAGTTGCTCAAGTTTACAGTAGCGATCAAGCTAGTGTTCATATAACGAGCGAAAGTCTTAGACTGTGGCATAGCCTCGTGGCAGTGATCGTTGAAGTAAACGTTGCTCTCAGCAGCCAAACCGAATACTGGAGTGAACCAGCGACCGATACGAATACCAGCGTTTGAGTTGAGGTTCTTCAACCAAGCCTCACCAGTTGTCTTTGTCTGAACACCGCCATTGATGCCGATGTAGAAGTTGTCGAAAGTCTTGCTTTCAGTAACAGTCTGAGCTGATACTGATACTGCCATTGCAGCGGCAGCAAACAATAAAACTAACTTTTTCATGTCTCTCTAAAAATTTATTAAATAAAATAATTATATTCTTCAAATTCATCATGCACACACTGCACGATTCTCTAAATCGAGTGCAAAGTAATAAAAAAAAACTTTAACTACCAAATATTTTTGCCAATATTTTGTTTTTTATGTCATAAAAACGTAAAAAAGCCTATATAATGTCCTTTTTCGAACAATTATATAGACTTTTTATTCATTTTTTTTGAAACTTATGCAAAAGATTGCATCAAACTTTTCGAAACAAATTTTACAAAGCCCAAACGCCAAAAGAACGTGGACCTACTTCTATTTGTTGCGAAGAAATGCCCGAAACATCCAACTTCAGCTTCTTCGGCAAGGCATTGACTACTTTCAGCCATGTCTTTCCTGTCTTGGAATCCTTGACGACACTCACGCCCACATACTTCTTCAAAGCCTGGGGCAAATCGAGATAGGAAGCCACATACACGTCGCCACTATGCACAGAGAACATCTTTTGCACATCATAGCTCTTCGTCGCGCGTACCTTATTATATATGTTACCAAAATATATCATGTCAGGATTCCAGTTGGCATACCCCTCCTTGCAGAGAAGAGGTGCATAAGATGCCATCTCCACGACATCACCATTACGCTCCACATTACAGAGGTGGATGCCTTCAGCCAAAGCCCTGTCCTCTTCATTATTGCCATTGGCTGCATACTCACCTAGATAGACCTTAGGCATGCTTCTGTCATAATGGTCATAATAATCCTGGTGATTGATGAACCATCCTGGTTTCTCATAATAATGTTCATCTACAGCATCTATATAACGATGATTCTCCTTGGCTATTCTCCAACCCTCTACGTAATCGGAAGACGGATAATGGAAGGGACCTACCGTTCCGACCACTTCTATCTGCGGATACTTCTCCTTCACCGCCTTGCAAATCATGAGGTATCTCTCCTCGAAGACCGTCGAAATCAAATCCTCGTTGCCGATGCCTATCATCTTGAGATTGAAAGGTGCCGGATGCCCTGCGTCCGCACGCATCTTCGCCCACTTGGAAGTGGCAGGATCACCATTCGCCCACTCCACCAAGTCGAGGACATCCTGTACATACTGAGGCATTTGGCTCATAGGAATACCGCCTTGCTGACCAGCCAAGCCCCTTGCATCAGCCATAGAGTTTTGGCATGGCACACCTGCCGCCAGCACAGGCAGCGGTTCGGCTCCCATGTCCTCGCACCATTGGAAATACTCATAGAATCCCAAGGCGCGAGTCTGATGATAGCCCCAGATGTTTAGCGCAGGCTTTCTGTCCTTAAGCGGTCCGACGCTTTCCTTCCAATGATAGATATTGCCTATTCCCTGTCCATGTAGCATACATCCTCCAGGGAAACGCACGAACTTAGGTTTCAAATCAGCAATTTTCTCTGCCAAGTCCCTACGTAGACCATGCCCCTTGTAAGTATCCTGTGGTTTCAAGCTCACCATATCTACCCCGATCTTCGTATCGCCCTTGGGCAAGATGGCCAAACGAATACCTTTGCCATCATCGAGATTTCCTTTATACTTGTCCGTTACCGCAAGAACAGCCTTATACTCAGCCCACTCGTTGCCTACCACCTTCACCTTAGCTTGGGCTATCGTCTGCCCATCCTTATCAAGAAGCGCCACGGAGAGTTGCTTTGACTTTCCATCTATATTGCGAGCGAAAAAGCTTACGTCATAGAGCGCATCGTCATGCTTGAGAACTTTGGACTTAGAATACTCGCCACGCTTGATGGCAATGCCATCCCATCCTATATTATAAATAGGTGTATTTGACAAAATGACATAATGAGGATTATTTTTACTGAGCCCTTTCTCCGACGAGACATAAGCAGACGCGCCGTTGGCTGAAAGTTCTACACCCTGCCAAGCCGTAGCAGCATTCCAATCTCGTTTTTCCTTATGATACTCAAAATCACCATTCTGCAACATCTCCGACCAAAGTCCACCGTCAGCCGCACGACTGATGTCCTCGAAAAAGATACCAATCAACTTGTTGGATATATGTTTGGTCTTGCTGGCATCCACGCGAAGTTTTGCCACCAAGTCGTCCCCAAGAACGCCCTCCGACCAAATCGCCTTCAAGTCCTGCTCCGTTTTTGGCAACGGTCGGTTGTTTTCCCTGTTATCTTCCTCCAAAGCCTTGAACCAGGCACGAATATAATTGAGATGCACGGCAGGAACCTCAAACTCATCTCCCTTCCGCATCTTGCCGTCTATCAAGACAGAGTCCTTCTCCCAAAGGATTTCATCCGCAGAAGCTTCCAAGGAGTCCTCCTTGAAAGTACGGAAGTCATTGGAAGCCTGAACATAGCGTTTACCACTTGCCGTTTTAAGATAGATATCGAAGTTTCCATCGTCCATTTGGTATGCTACAGGATGGTCCACGCCCTTCTCTGACACGATAGGATAATCCTGCGGACGCCAGGTCACTAAATCCTCCGAATAAGCCACGGCAAACTGAGGCGATTTGTCTCCAATTCCCCAAAGCGCGCGCCAAGTGCCATCGTTGGCTTTCACCACAGATGGGTTGTACATTTTCTTCCCGGAGCCCCAAGGTCCGAAATCGGAAGAGCAAAGTTGCCCCACTTCGACCCATTTGTCATCGTCTGTCAAATAAGCCAAGTGAAGTCCCTTGGTTGGGTCGGGAGAATACAAGAAAATCTGACAGGTAGTATCCTTTCCGGCTATCGTATAAGCAGGAAGGTCAACCTTTTCCGACGTGCCGATTTCTGCCATACCTGGACTCAACTTACCACTCGCCATCAGCGAGCTCAAAGACAAAAGAGCTGTAGAAGCTAAAAAGATTTTTGGTTTCATATTTTGTTTTTCTATTAATTTATATTATAGGATTATTTTTACAGGATTGCTTCTCAGAGGATTGCTTCTTATACGATTCCAATTCCAGAAATACGCATTGGTTCATTCTGAAGCAAAAAGGGCTGAGTGCATCCCTGCGCCCAGCCCCACTAAAATTAGAGAGTTATAAAAAATCAAGTATTTGTTAAGCTTACTTGTGTAATTTTCTCACAAAATAAGATTGCCTCTTACTTGTAAAATTCCTCTTACTTGTAGAATTCCTTTTTACCTGCGGCGAGCGTATTCTTCATCAATGAGCAGATAGTCATCGGTCCCACACCTCCTGGAACTGGAGTTATGAAAGAACACTTCTCTGCCACCTCGTCGAATTTCACATCACCATTGAGACGGAATCCACTCTTCTTGGTTGCGTCAGGCACTCTTGTCGTACCTACGTCGATAACCACAGCACCAGGCTTCACCATGTCTGCCGTCACGAAATTAGGTTTTCCGATGGCAGCGATAATGATGTCCGCCTCGCGACATTCCTCCTTGAGAGTCTTGGAATGAGAATGGCATACAGTAACTGTCGCGTCACCATATTGCTTTTGCATCATGAGTTGTGCCATAGGCTTTCCGACAATGTTGCTTCTACCTAGAATCACGCACTTCTTGCCACTGGTCTCGACATGGTAGTGCTGCAAGAGCGTCAAGATACCAAGTGGAGTTGCTGAGATGAAACAAGGCAAGCCTATCGCCATTCTGCCCACATTAACTGGATGGAAGCCATCCACGTCCTTGCGATAATCTATCGCCATCGTCACCTTCTGCTCATCGATATGCTTTGGCAAAGGCAACTGTACGATGAATCCATCTACATCCTCATCCTTGTTGAGTCTATCAACACAGGCAAGAAGTTCTTCCTCGGTAACATCCTCCTCATAACGGATGAGCGTAGATTTGAACCCACACTTCTCACAAGCGAGCACCTTGTTCTTCACATAGGTCTCGCTACCACCGTCGTGTCCGACGAGTACTGCCACCAAGTGAGGTTGCTTACCGCCATTGGCGATGATTTGCTTCACTTCCTCGGCTATCTGTTCTTTGATGGCGGCTGCCGTCGCCTTTCCGTCGATTAATTGCATCATTTTCTATTTTATATATAAAGCACGAGAATTCTTCACTCTTCGTTCTTCACTCTTCACTTAAATTACATTCCTGGCATCTTAGGCATTCCTGGCATACCTTTCATGCGTGCCATCATCGAAGCCATCTTGTTGCCAGTCATCATCTGCATCATCTTGCGGGTCTGGTCAAACTGCTTGATGAGCTTGTTGACTTCCTGGATATTAGTACCCGAGCCCTTGGCGATGCGCTGGCGACGACTGGTATTGAGGATTCCCGGGTTGGAACGCTCCTTTGGGGTCATACTCTGGATGATAGCCTCGACACCCTTGAAAGCATCCTCTGGAATATCCACGTCACGGATGGCCTTGCCGACTCCTGGAATCATGGCTGCCAAGTCCTTGATATTACCCATCTTCTTGATTTGCTGTATCTGATTGTAGAAATCATTGAAGTCGAACTGGTTCTTGCGAATCTTCTTCTCCAACTTCTTCGCCTCCTCCAAGTCAAATTGCTCCTGGGCACGCTCCACGAGGGAAACCACGTCACCCATGCCCAAGATACGGTCTGCCATACGAGCAGGATGGAACACGTCGATGGCCTCCATCTTCTCGCCTGTACCGATAAACTTGATAGGCTTGGTCACCACGGTGCGGATACTCAATGCGGCACCACCACGGGTATCACCATCGAGCTTGGTCAATACGACACCATTGAAGTCCAAGCGGTCGTTGAACTCCTTGGCTGTGTTCACGGCATCCTGACCGGTCATGGAATCGACCACGAAGAGAGTCTCGTCTGGGTGGAGATGGTTCTTGAGATTGCTAATCTCGTTCATCATCTGCTCGTCGATAGCAAGACGACCTGCGGTATCGACGATGACGATGTCGTTGCCATTGGTCTTAGCCTGCTGGATGGCATGGTCGGCGATGACACACACATCCTTGTTGTCTGGCTCACTATATACTGGTACGCCCACCTGCTCGCCTACCACCTTCAACTGGTCGATAGCAGCAGGACGATACACGTCACAAGCAACAAGCAAAGGTTTCTTGCCCTTCTTGGTCTTGAGCATGTTGGCAAGTTTTCCACTGAACGTGGTCTTACCAGAACCTTGCAAACCGCTCATGAGGATGATGGCAGGATGACCTTCAAGCTTCAAAGGAGCCTCTTCGCCTCCCATCAGCTCCGCCAACTCGTCGTGTACCAACTTGACCATCAACTGGCCTGGCTTCACGGCTGTCAGCACATTCATACCGAGAGCCTTCTCCTTCACCTTGTTGGTAAATTCCTTGGCCACCTTGTAGTTGACATCGGCATCGAGGAGTGCACGCCGCACGTCCTTCATAGTCTCAGCCACGTTGATCTCGGTAATCTTACCCTCACCCTTCAATATTTTGAAAGATCTTTCTAGTCTATCACTTAAATTTTCAAACATTTTTTATTCTTCTTTTTATTTTTGGGTACAAAGATAGTGCAAATCGAAGACAAAACAAAATAAAAGCAAAAGTTTTATATTTTTTTTTGTGAGATACAGCCTATCTTAATAAGAAACACCCACGGAAGACTCCACAAAGACTTGTGTTTTCTTCTTTTCCTTCGGTTTCTCATCAGCAGCGTCTTGTTCAGAGGCCTCGTCCTTCGGTAGAATGCCCATGTCAGGAGCTTTGAGATGATATTTCTTTCCCGTAGCTTGCTCGTAAGCAGAGACGATAGGGTCTTTCCTATCATAGTCTCCCAAGATTTTCTGGGCATTTTTCAAATGCTTATGGTCACGACGTCCACGCTTATCCAACATATTTGCCAAGTCAAAGCTTGCACCATTACTCTGTCGTGGGGTACTAGCTGCGGCATTTTGTATCTGTTCCTCCATATCCCTGACATGCTGTTGGTTCTTGCCCCACACCTCCACGGTACCTATCTGATGACTCTCGGGAATCAAGAACAAGGTATCAGGCAAATTCTTCAGATAGACCGTTGTCTTCAAAAAACCCTGTTTCGAAACCGTGGCACTATCAAACTGATACTTCATTGTCCAATAGCCACGATAGTCAGTTCTAGCCCAATGGTTGTTGTCCGTATGAATCAACGCCTCCCGAATCGGCACATGGTCTTCTGCACTGGCGACGACACACGTTTTCTGTGCTTGAACCAAAGAGTAGTTCAAGCAAACCATCATGAGCAATAATATCAGCTTCTTCATTTTATACATTTTATTTACGACAAAGGTAAACAAAAAAATAATATCTTCCAAAAACAGCCATGAGTTTTGGAAGATATTAATGCGATTTAAAAGTCTATAACGTTATTCCACGTTATCACGAAAGTTTATTCCATGTTATCACGAAAGCATATTCCATCAAATGAACATTATTCGACATCCGTCGTACCGTTCTCCTCGATGCGCTTGGCTTCTTCGAGCAACTTGATGGCATCCACATACTGTGCGATGCCCTGGGCCACCTCCTTGGCAGCTTTCATCGCCAAGACCACGGTCTGAGGACGATGAACCACATCACCACCGGCGAACACACCTCGACGAGTAGTCATGCCATACGGACGCTCCACCACTTTCACATAGCCTTTCTCATCCACCTCGATACCAGCGGTGGTAGAGACGATGCGGTTGGCAGGACGGGAGCCGATGGCGAGATAGATTCTGTCAAACTTCTCCACTCTTTCGCCCTCTGGAGTGTTCAGCACACAACTACCCAAGCGGCCATTCTTGCCTTTCAAGAAAGCCTCGACGGTAGTCTTCCACTCAAACTTCACGCCTTCCTTCACTGCCTCCTCATATTCACTTTGGATAGCAGGCATCTCTTCTTGAGTCTTGCGATAAAGCACAGTGACATCAGCTCCGAGACGGATAGCTGTACGAGCGGCATCCATGGCGACATTACCACCACCAATGACACCTACCTTTTCACCATCTCTCAATGGCACCATTTCACGTGTCAAAGCTCCCTCATTGTAAGCATTTACATTATGCAGGAAGTAGGTACTTTGGCTCACGCCATGCAACTTACTACCAGGGGTAGAATCCATATTCTGTGGCACACTGGTACCCGTACCCATGAAAATGGCATCGTAGCCAGCACGGAAAAGGCTGTCGATGGTGACATTGTTCTCACCCACCATGCAGTTGGTGATAAACTGTACACCGAGTGCCTCTATCTTGCTCACTTCATCTCGAACCACACTCTTAGGAAGTCGATACTCAGGAATACCATACATCAAGACACCACCAGGCTCTGCCTGTCCCTCGAAGATGGTGACATTGAAACCTTGGCGAGCCAAATCACCTGCCACGGTCAATCCTGCAGGTCCCGAACCGATGACAGCTACACGCCCACGAGTTTTCTGAGGAAGTTTCTCACGAGAAAGTTTCATCTTGGTATCGAAGTCTGCGATAAACTGCTCTAGCTTACCTATCTGCACAGGCTTGCCTTTCTTGCCCAAGACACAATGTCCCTGACACTGTTTCTCGTGAGGACAAACACGTCCGCAGATAGCCGGCAGATTACTCTTGGCATTGATGATAGACATGGCTGCTCCCATGTTGCCCATGGAAAGTTCATGCACAAAGTCAGGAATGTCATTCTCGATAGGACATCCCTTCTTGCACTGAGGTATCTTGCAATGCAGACAGCGCTTGGCTTCCTCGATTGCCTCACGAGTCGTAAAGCCCTCGTTCACCACTTGGAAACCAGCCACTTGTTCAGCGGCATTCTGTCCTGCCACGCTATTCTGTTGTTCAATCTGTTCACTCATAATCTATTCCTTATTATTTTTTGTTAGAACCACCACGATTTCTATCTATATTGTAGTTTGCGGGTGCAAAGTTACTGTAAATCGAAGACAATACAAAATATAAAATCGTTTTTTTCTTTCAAAAATCACGATTTTCCGACATTTTCATTACTTTTTGTATAATACGCACAAGAATCGCCATCTACGTATGGACAAAATACTGCCCAAAACATTGCATATTTCAAATAATAATCGTAACTTTACAGCAAGTTTACATAAACTGCCAAATAACCGGACGGAAGAAAAGGAAATACAAAACGATGCTGTACGTCATTCCTCTTGCACTCGTACGACTTTCAAGAGGCTATTCGTACGACTAAGAAACTGCAATCGTAGAATCAACAAATCGCTATCGTACTACCAAGACGTGCATCATCGTACTACTACAGAGGAAACAAACGTACTACACTAAGGCTTGGTTTTGTACACAGAAAACGTTTGTTGAGCATAGTCAGC
>DKCU01000086.1:13091-22868 GCA_002451555.1 Candidatus Segatella albertsiae | reverse complement strand
GCTGACTATGCTCAACAAACGTGCCGACTAGGCTCAGCAGACCTGCTGAGCCTAGTCGGCACACTTACGAAGCTATGATTCCGTACTTACGAAAGTAGCTTATTGCACTTACGAAACTAACTTATCTTACTCGAAAACCTATGTTCTCGAACCTACACTCCTATATTCTTGATCTCCAGAAATTAACACCGCCACATAAGAACGGACGATGCTCCTCCATTATTTTGACGGAGTTACTTGTCTATCTGAATGTCCTCCTTCACATGATTGCGAATCTTGGTCAAGAAAAGTTTCATGCGATGGGAATCCTTGTGGTCGATGATGTCGATAAGTTCGGCGAGTTCCTCACGTATCTGCGACACCTGCCCCGACGTGTAAGGATTGAAGAGGATTTCCTGCAAGAGGTAATCATCCTCGTTGAGCACGCCCTTGGCTATCTGCATGTGGCGCTTGAATGTAGTACCCGGTGCATCCTGATGCTTCATCACCGCCGCAAAGGCAAAAGTACTTACGAATGGAATACTCAGGGAGTAAGCCACTGTCTGGTCGTGCTCGTCGAAGGTATATTCGTGAAGACTCAAACCTAACTTCTGGTACAAGTCCTTGAAGAATATCTTGCCCATGTAGTCGCCCTCCTTGATGATGACGGCGTTCTCCTCGGAGAGTTGGTTGAGGTTGGCAAACGTAGGACCGAACATCGGGTGAGTGCTGACATAACGGAACCCACTCTTCTCGTAGAATTCCTGCAAGCCAGTCTTCACAGACGCAATATCACTGATGATGCAGTCCTTTGACAAGTGAGGCAGCACTTCCTCAAAAGCAGGCAATGTGTATTTCACCGTCACCGCATTGATCACCAACTCTGGGCGGAACATCTCGATCTCCTCCATCTTGGTGAAGCGATAGCAGTTATATGTAAAGCGCAATCGCTTGGCATCCTTCTCATATACCGCCACCTCATGGTCGAAGCTGAGCAGGTCGATGAAGAAACTTCCCATCTTACCTGCTCCCATTATCAAAATTCTCATATTTTTTAGTGAAGAACGAAGAGTGAAGAACGAAGAATTCAATAGTTATACAACCCATCAAACGAAAAACTCAAGCATAAATGCACATGAATTCTTCACTCTTCGTTCTTCTCTCTTCACTTAATCCTACTTCTGGTTCAAGATTTCCAACTGCTGGCGAACACTTTCCTCATGGATGTGCTCGAATATCTGGGCAGCGAACTCAGGGCTCATGCCACAAAGGGCAGCCTGTGCGCCACGCTTGTCGAGAATCTCGTTGTAGCGGTTGGTCTGGACGATAGTCATGTTGTGCTCCTTCTTGTAAGTACCGATTTCACGGCAGATGCGCATACGCTTGGCAAGGAGGTCCATCAACTGGTTGTCGCACTCGTCTATCTGACCACGCAACTGATGCAAGCCCTCGGTAGAGTAATGCTCGTCGCGTACCACGAGGAGGCTCAAGATGTAGTCGAGTACCTCTGGAGTAACCTGCTGCTTGGCATCACTCCATGCATCGTCTGGAGAACAGTGGCTCTCCACGATCAAGCCATCGAAGCCCAAATCCATAGCCTGCTGACAGAGAGGAGCGATCAAGTCTCGACGACCACCGATGTGGCTTGGGTCACAGATGATAGGCAACTGTGGAATGCGGCGATGCAACTCGATAGGAATCTGCCACATAGGAAGGTTGCGGTAAATCTTCTTGTCGAAACTAGAGAAGCCACGATGGATAGCACCGAGCTTCTTGATGCCGGCCTGGTTGATGCGCTGGAGAGCACCAATCCAAAGTTCCAAGTCAGGGTTAACTGGGTTCTTGACCAACACAGGAACATCCACACCCTTCAAGCTATCAGCCAAAGCCTGCATAGCGAATGGGTTGGCAGAGGTACGAGCACCGACCCAAAGAATGTCGATACCATATTTCAAGGCGAGCTCAACGTGCTCAGGAGTTGCCACCTCGGTAGCGGTCAACATACCCGTCTCCTCCTTCACCTGCTTCATCCAAGGCAGGGCAGCCTCGCCATTTCCCTCGAAGCCACCCGGTTTGGTACGTGGCTTCCAAACACCCGCTCTAAACATGTGGCAACCTTTGGCAGCCAATTCCTTGGCGGTTTTCATCACCTGCTCTTCGGTCTCTGCTGAACAAGGGCCAGCGATGACACAAGGGCGTTCCTGATCACTAGGAAAATTCAATGGTTCTAATTCTAATTCCATAGTCGTATATTTTTATGTTTTTACTTTCTTAAATAAATATCTCGGCGAAAGGTATCTTTTTACTTTTTTACCTTTTTACTTTTTTACTTTTCAAACACTTTCTTGATTCTCTCCAAGGCCTCCTTCATCTTCTCGTCCTTGGCGCAAAGGCTGATACGGATGTATCGCTTGCCATTGCTTCCGAAGATGAAACCTGGAGTGATGAACACACGTGCCTCATGCAGCACCTTCTCGGTCAAATCCTCTACATCGGCGTACTTCTCTGGTATCTTGCCCCAAAGGAACATACCCACCTGCTTAGGGTCGAAGGTACAGCCGAGCACTTTCATGATTTCCTCGGCGATGTCACGGCGACGGCGATAGTTCACGATGTTGTTCTCACGATGCCACTCGTCGGAGTTGTTGAGCATGGCCTCGGCTGCGGCGAGTTGGATGCCACGGAACGAGCCATTGTCGATGTTCGACTTCACCTTCAATATCCAAGAGATAAAAGTCTTGTTGCTCGAAATCATCGCCACACGCCAACCTGGCATATTGTGGCTCTTGCTCATGGAGTTGAACTCGATGCAGCAGTCCTTCGCACCCGGCACTTGCATGATGCTCATCGGATGCTCGTTGAGGATGAGCGAATAAGGGTTGTCGTTGACGATGACGATGTCATGTTTCTTGGCGAACTCCACGAGGCGCTCATAGGTTTCCATCTTCGCCACTCCACCTGTAGGCATGTTAGGATAATTGGTCCACATCAATTTCACATGGCTCAAATCCATTTTCTCCAAAGCCTCGAAGTCCGGTTGCCATCCGTTGTCCTCACGCAAGTCGTAATAGGTAATCTTGGTGCCAAGAATCTTGTTGATGGCAGTGTAGGTAGGATAGCCAGGATTAGGAATCAGGACCTCGTCGCCTGGGTTGCAGAAGGCGAGGGTCACATGGAGGATACCCTCCTTGCTACCGATGAGCGGTTGAATCTCCGTCGCCCAGTCCAAATCCACATTGTACCATCTCTTGTAAAATCCAGCCATAGCCTTGCGCAACTCGGGTATGCCCACCGTAGGCTGATACCCATGTGCGTTTGGATCATTGGCTACCTCGCAGAGCTTGTCGATAGTCTGCTTAGAAGGCGGCATGTCTGGACTTCCGATGGCAAGGCTGATGATGTCCATGCCCTCGGCATTAAGCTTAGCCACTTCCTTCAGCTTGCGGCTGAAGTAGTACTCCTGTATTTCCGTTACTCTATTAGCTGGCGTTATCATTTTATCTAATGTTTTATTTTTAATGTTTAATGTTTAGTTAGGCTTGCGCCTTCTGAGCAAGAAAATTCTTCACTCTTCGTTCTTCACTCTTCACTTGATTCATTCTTTCTCCTCGTACTCGCCCAAGACCTTGATTTTCTTCACGAGCGGCGTGATGGCATCTATGCTCTGACGGTATCGAGTGAGGTTGTCGAACGTCAAATCGACGTAGAAGAGATATTCCCATTCATGTCCTACGATGGGCAGTGACTGAATCTTCGTCAAGTTGATGTCGTAGAAACTCAGGATGGTGAGGACTTTCGACAGCGACCCCTTGTCGTGGGAAAGACTGAAGACGATGCTCGCCTTGTTGGCCTTCTCAATCGGACGAAGAAGAGCGGCCTTCTGCGGATTGCAAACCACGAGGAATCGAGTATAGTTGTGCGGATTGTCGTGAATGCCTTCCTGCAACACCTTCATGCCATACATCTTGGCGGCATACGAAGAGCAGATGGCAGCCCAGCCACGTACCTGATGTTTGGCGATATAGGCAGCCGAGCCTGCGGTATCCTCTGCCTCTACAGCCTTGAGGTCGGGATGATTGGCGAGGAACTTGCCGCACTGCATCAACGCCACGGGGTGAGAATGAACTTCCTGAAGGGTACTCCAGTCATCCTCCGGCAAGCAACAGATGCTATGCTCGATGTGGAGCCTGTGCTCACCCACCACGGTTGTTCCACTTTGACGAAGCAACTCGTAGTTGTGGAGCAAACTGCCCGCGATGGTATTCTCGATGGCGGTGATACCAATGACGGTAGGGTCTCGCTTGATGTTCTCGAAGACCTCTTCGAAAGTAGCGCAACAGATCAACTCGATTTGCTCGCCCTCGAAATATTGATGGGCAGTGATATCGTGGAAAGACCCCAACTCTCCTTGTATTGCTATTCTCTTCATTTTGCCTCTTTATTCTTTTATTAGTTAGAATGTCCCAGGATGACAGCTTGCGAGGAAGCCCTCTTACGAAAAACGGTCCTACTCAATACTGAGCGGGACCGTTTCGATAGATTTCTAAATCTTATATCCTAAGTTGAAATTTACACGCAACTTCCCGCTTCACAATTGCTTGCAAAGTAAAAGTAAAAGCTAAAATAGTACGCGTTAAACTTCATATTCTTGTCGTTTTATTGTTGTGTTACTAATTGTTGTTATTTATTGACTGCAAAAGTAGTGTTTTTTTCTGACACTACCAAACAATTTGATAGTTTTTTCTCACTTTTGCTTATATTTTTTGTATTTTCCCAGCTTTTCGGCTGATTTTTATCATCAAAAGACACTATACAGCTATAAAACCACATATTTATCAATGACATCCTTCCTTGCCATCCGCCTCGAAGTTGCCATTCAGTTGCTCCGCCGCTTTGGGATTCTCACGAAGGTAGTCCATCAAGTCCTCCTGGGCTTTCGCCATGTCACCCTTGGCATAGTAAGCAGCTCCACGCCCCTGGTAAGCCACAGCCAAATGCGGATTGAGCTCCACCACCTTATTATAATATAGGATGGCTTCGTCATATTTCTTATGCCTATGTTCATCCCTGGCAAGGATATAATAACATTCCTCTTTCAAATGCTTCTCGTCCTCCTGGCCAAAATGCTTCAAAGCTTTGCTTGCCACCTCGATGTGATCCATCATCCATCGTACGTCTTCCACTGCCTGGGCATCATCTAGCATACGCAAAAATGCGTTCGTTCTCCACATACGCACTTGAAACTCCTCTACCTCATTTTCCACAAGACAAAGTTCCTCAGTCATCATGGCGACGATTTCCACATAGTTGCGAGCAGTCATCAAACTCGTTGCTTTATCAAATATTTCCTTATCCATTTTTCTCATTATTAGGTATTATTGCGACAATATATCGCTCATTCAGGCTACAAAAGTAATGATTTTCTGCAAATCCGCCAAATTTTAGCTATACAACTTTGCTATATTAAAGAATATTCATACCTTTGCATAAGAAAAGAAAGAAAAATAAGATTTTAATTGATATAACACAAACAAAACGAAATGAAAACATTATTTTTGATGATTGCCGCCTCATTGGCAAGCACTTTCGCCAAGGCACAGACCAACGCACAACTCCTGTACGATTTTGGTTCAGACCGCAAGTACGCAACCCTCACCCTTGAGATGTTCAAGCAAGACAAATGGGGTAGCACCTATTTCTTCGTCGATCACGACTTCAACTACGACAAGATGGTAGTAGGAAGCAAGAATGTGTCACAAGGTGGAACCTATACGGAGATTTCACGTGCCTTCAACTTCTGGCAGAACTCCAAGCTGAAAAACTGGAGCCTCCACGCCGAGTACAATGGCGGTATCACCAAGAACTATCCTATCAACAATGCCTGGCTCTTCGGTGTCGAGTACTTCATGCACGACAAGAGCTTCAAGAACACCTTGACTCTCCAGGCCCTCTACAAGACTATCCGTCAGACACACCAGAACGTGCCGATGCAGTTTACCGCTGTATGGACTTGCAATGACATCTTTGGCGTGAAGGGCTTGAAGTTTGACGGTTTCGCAGATTTTTGGTGGGAGAACCATTCTTCCTTCCTCGATAGCAAGGGCAATCCGAAGATAGACGAGGCTGGAAATGTCATCTACAAAGACGAGCATACAGTATTCACGACAGAACCTCAGCTTTGGTACAACGTAGGCCAGCACTTCGGTGTCGAGAATCTCAGCATTGGTGGCGAGGTTGAGATCAGCAACAACTTTGGCTCCAACGCAGGTTTCATGTGCCGCCCTTGCCTCGGTGTGAAGTGGGACTTCTAAAATGAAGCAAGTATTCATCATTACAACAAAAGCCAGCAAGGACAAAATCCTCGCTGGCTTTTTGTATAATAGAAACTAATAAGGAAATATACCTACATCCGAAAGAGAGTTTTATTCCAATACTTTCAAGTCAGAATCCTTGAAGGAACCGACACCTTCCTTCGTCTTCACGAAATGACGAGTGACACCCGACAGACGGATGTTGCCTACTCCTTCCAAAGTAGCATGGATGGACTGGCAATCGACCTGAGCCTCTACCTTTCCAACGCCCTCATTGTCTATCTTCAACTGTCCACCCTTGAACTGGGCTATCTTTACATTGCCTACGCCCTCGTTGTCGATGTTGACATGGTCAGACTGCAAGCTACCGATGCTCACACTGCCTACACCCTCATTGTCGATGCCTACCTTGTTGGCAAGCAAGTTCTTGATGGTGACATTGCCTACACCCTCGTTGTCTATATCGAAGACATCAGAGTTGATGGCATCCGCATTGAAGGAGCCGACACCTTCCAAGGTTACTTTCAACAAGTCAGGAGAGGTGATATACACACGGAGGCGCTGCCCCTTGTTGAGCCTGCTGGAGCCTGTAATCTTACCTTTCAGCCCGATGACCAACTTTCCTTCGCGATACACAGCCACGACTTTCTCCTTGAATTGCTGCCTCGTTTTCTCGTCCTTGATTTGCGAGTAGTCGAAGCGCACGCTCTGCTTGTCGCCATCGTTCTGTGTGTAATAGACATCCGCCACCGTCTCCACCTCTATCTTGGTGAAAGGCTTCTCGGTCAGGTCGCCTTGCGAGAAATCGACCGTACCGCCAACAACATTCGTACCACCAGCCATACCACTGGAGCAGGCGCTCGTCATACCCATGGTAGCGACTGAAATTGTCACAAGGGCAAACATTCTTCCTATTTGCATTTTCATTTTTCCCATAGACTTTAATTCTTATTATTTTCTTCCAAACTTTAACGTTATAAGCGTTTATTTGCTGATTAGACGAAAGGGGCACAACAAAAGTTGCACCCCTTTGATATTTTTCTGAAAAAAGACTTGCGAAAGCTGAAAATGTATCTTATATCCTAACACCAGAAACTTTGAGCAGGATAAGAAAAACCTGCAAGTCTTTAATACTAACAATTCAATGCCTCTCCTAAGATTCTCTTGGCATTCTCCACTCTCTCAGCCGATGGCGGATTGACATCCTTCAACGGATAGTCTATCCCTAATTTCTCATACTTGTAGATTCCCATCGTATGATAAGGTAGTACGTCGATGCGCTCTATGTTGTTGAGCGTCTTCAAGAAATCCCTCAGCCGCATGAGACATTCGTCCTTGTCGGTGATACCAGGTATCAAGACATGGCGAATCCACACAGGCTTGCGGATGTCGCTGAGATAATGGGCGCAATCGAGGATATTCTTGTTGGAATGTCGGGTGAGCTTGCGATGCTCCTCGTCGTCGATGTGCTTGATGTCAAGGAGGATGGTATCAGTAACCTTCATCAGTCGCTCAAACTTCTCGAAGAAGATTCCATTGCGTGTGAAGAGTTGAGCCGAGGTATCAAGACACGTGTTGATGCCACGACGATGTGCCTCCTCAAAGAGTTCTACCAAGAAGTCGATTTGCAGCAACGCCTCGCCACCACTCACGGTGATGCCACCCTTGTCGCCCCAATAACTTCGGAATCTTTCCGCCTTGTCGAGCAGGTCTGCGGCTGTCCATTCCTCACCTACCCCAACCTTCCACGAGTCTGGGTTATGGCAGAACTGGCAACGCATCGGACAGCCCTGCAAAAATATCAGAAAACGAATGCCCGGTCCATCTACCGAACCGAAGCTCTCTATGCTGTGTATGAATCCTTTCATGCTGTCTTATTCTTTCGCTGCAAATGGTCTGCATAATAGGAAACTCCTAACAACAAAAAGAAAATAAATGCAAAAAATACTATTAAACCTACTATCATTGTTTCAGTTCCTTTCTTTTATACCTTGTTCTATTTGGCAGTTAAATAAACAAAAATCGCCCGCTAAACATCTCTCATCGAAGAATCTAGCGGGCAATATTTATTGTAAGGGAAGAGGCAAGAGAATTCTTCACTCTCTTCCCTCTTCATTCTTCATTTATCTTACAGTCTCTCGTGAGCCTGACGAGCGATGACATCGAGCTGCTGCTCACGTGTCAAGTCGATGAACTTCACAGCGTAGCCACTGACACGGATGGTGAAGTTCTGGTACTCTTCCTTCTCCGGATGCTCCATCGCATCCTTGAGCTTCTCTACGCCGAAGACATTCACATTCAAGTGGTGAGCACCCTGGTTGAAATAACCGTCCATCACGCCTACCAAGGTCTGCGCACGCTCCTCGTCATCGTGACCGAGGGCACCCGGACTGATGGTCTGTGTATTGGAGATACCATCGAGCGCATACTCGTAAGGCAACTTAGCCACAGAGTTCAAGGAAGCCAACAAGCCATTCTTCTCTGCACCATAGGATGGGTTGGCACCTGGAGCCAAAGGAGCACCAGCAGGACGACCATCAGGCATGTTGCTGGTATATTTACCATATACGACATTAGATGTGATGGTCAAGATAGATGTAGTAGGCTCAGAGTCACGATAGGTATGGTACTTCTTGATGAGAGACATAAAGGTCTTCAACAACCATACAGCAATCTCGTCTGCACGCTCGTCATCGTTACCATAACGTGGGAAGTCGCCCTCAGTCTTGAAGCTCAATGGGAAACCGGTCTCGTCACGGATGATATTCACCTTGGCATACTTGATGGCTGAAATAGAATCTACTACGTGGCTGAAACCTGCGATACCTGTTGCGAAAGTACGGCGCACGTCTGTGTCGATGAGTGCCATCTCCTCTGCCTCGTAGAAGTACTTGTCGTGCATGTAGTGAATCAAGTTCAATGTCTTCACATAGACAGAAGCGAGCCAGTCCATCATATCCATGAAGCGTGGCATGAACTCCTCATAGGTCACTACGTCGCCCTCGATGGCACGATACTTAGGACCGCACTGCTCACGAGTCTTGGAATCAACACCGCCAGAGATAGCGTAGGTCAAGCACTTTGCCAAGTTGGCACGAGCGCCGAAGAACTGCATCTCCTTACCGGTCTGTGTAGCGGATACGCAGCAGCAGATGCTATAGTCATCACCCCATACAGGACGCATCACGTCGTCGTTCTCGTACTGGATGGAACTGGTCTTCACGGAAATCATAGCCGCATAGTGCTTGAATGCCTTTGGCAAGCGAGAGCTATAGAGCACGGTGAGGTTTGGCTCTGGCGAAGGACCCATGTTCTCCAAAGTGTGAAGGAAACGGAAGTCGTTCTTGGTCACCATCGAGCGACCGTCCTGACCCATACCACCGACCTCAAGCGTAGCCCACACAGGGTCGCCGGAGAAGAGTTGGTTGTAAGAAGGGATGCGGGCGAATTTCACCATACGGAACTTCATCACCAAGTGGTCGATGAG
>DKCU01000086.1:0-13015 GCA_002451555.1 Candidatus Segatella albertsiae | reverse complement strand
TAGATGTCGAGGAAGGTAGAGATACGACCTACCGACATAGCTGCACCGTTCTGAGTTTTCACTGCACCAAGGTAGCCGAAGTACAACCATTGTACAGCCTCACGAGCATTCTGAGCAGGCTGGCTGATGTCGAAGCCATAGCTTGCAGCCATCTCCTTCAAGCCCTTGAGCGCCTTGATCTGCATGGCAACCTCCTCACGCAAGCGGATTACCTCGTCGATCATCTCACGGTCGCCCATCTCAGCCAAGTCCTTCTGCTTCTCGGCGATGAGGAAGTCGATACCATAGAGAGCCACACGACGATAGTCGCCCACGATACGGCCACGACCATAAGTGTCAGGGAGACCTGTGAGGATATGGTTGTGGCGCACGTGCTTCATCTCTGGGGTGTAAGCATCGAACACGCCGTCGTTGTGAGTCTTGCAGTACTTGTGGAAAATCTCGTGGAGCTTCTCCGAAGGCTCATAGCCGTATGTGGTGCAAGCCTGTTCCGCCATCTTGATGCCACCGTATGGCATGAAAGCACGCTTCAATGGCTTGTCGGTCTGAAGACCCACCACCTTCTCCAAGTCCTTGGTGCCCTCGCCGATGTAAGCAGCACCGTATGCTGTCAATCCTGAAACCACCTCGGTCTCCATGTCGAGCACACCGCCCTTGGCACGCTCCTGCTTCTGGAGTTCCTTGAGCATACCCCAGAGGGTATCGGTAGCTTGGGTAGGTTCTGCCAAGAACGACTCGTCGCCGTCATAGCTGGTGTAGTTGTTCTGAATGAAGTCACGAAGATTGACCTCAGTCTGCCACTTGTTTCCTTTGAAACCTCTCCATTCTGTTCTCATAATCTTTTTCCTTTATATTTTATAGTTAATAATTATATGATAATGTATATACACACTCTTCCAAATACGTTCGTTCCCGATGAAACACCTCGGGACGAAACCGAAATAACTTCAGACAGACAGAAACAAAAAAGCCCAATCGCAGAATTGCGACTGGGTTTTATTTCTTACGATGGCACATTTTGAGGTACGCCACACCTTTCTTCTTGCCAAAGCCCACGGCTGCCAAGAATGCGATTCCGATGCCCACGACAGCACCGATGCCTGTGATGATAGCGATTTTCTCCTTTTTGTTTGCCATACCTATTATTCTAGTTGATTCTTAACTTCCCCTTCCTCATTCTAAGAATTCCTCATTCTAACAATGCTTAGGACATACAAAAAATGCAGTCCCGCCTCCTCATGATTGGAACGGGACTGCAAAGTTACAATTTTATTTCGAATTAAGAGAAGGAAATATGTTAAATCGTTCCCTTGAAGGCAAAAATCCTCATTTATGGGTATGAAAGCTCACCGAATGCATGAAATGCCTGACAAATCATTCCTCCTCATTTGAGAATTCAGGTTCCTTTTCCTCACTAGGAGTACCCTGATCATCACCATCATTTGAAAACTCCACCTCCTCTTCTTGCTGCGGTTCTTCACTTGACTCCTGTTGGACAGAAGTCGAATCTTGTCCTATAGACTTTTTGCGTTGTTCCTTTCTTGGCTTATCACCAGACTTGTTAGAGTTATCATCACTGCCACCTGCCAATATCAAGAACACAGCAAAGCAAATCACACTCAAGAAGGATTTTAATATTGTCTTCATACTTTTATTGAATTAAATGATTAAAACTTTTAAGATATACATGTCCCAATCCGCATGCCGCCAAATAGCATAGCAAATCGACAACATCAAAGGTCCCAGGAACCCATCCCAGTATTTGAAGCAACTCAGAACCTATGGCGATGAATGCCAATGGAAAGGAAGCATAGAAACTTCGTTTAAGATTAAAATTCCAAATACACCCCATCAAGAGTATATAGGAAAATAGCCATAAACCATCAGGCAAAGAATACACAACCCAACCACCTAAGCTTTCCTTTGGACGGAGGTTAAGAACCATGTCGTATATCCCTAGAGCTTTACACCACCCAAACATGACCAAGCTATCGCTTCTGTACATCAAGTACAAACTGCCTCCTATGAACAAAGAAAGTAAACTAAGCAAAAAGGTTATGATTCGATACCTCCAGCACAAGCCTATTTTTTCTCTAATTGCTCCAACTTTTTGCTCCATTTCTGAAACTCAGTTTGATTTTTCTTAATTTTCTCATAGAGTTTTACCAAGTTACGAACTGCTGAGATTTGACCAGCATTCGCAGCTTTCTTCCACAAGAATTCCGCTTTATCCATGTTTTTCGGCAAGCCACCTTTTCCCATGGCGTACATAGTTCCAAGATAGCCAGAAGCCAATGACGAGCCCATTTGGTCAGCCTTTTGGTACAACTGTACCGCCATTGCAAGATCCTTGGATGTACCATATCCCTTCTCATAGCAATATCCTAACCAACAAAAGCCATCCTTGTCATTCAACTCACATGCTTTCTTGTAATAAGAAAAAGCCTTGTCATAACTGGTATTTACAAAACGACCCAAGCGAAACGCCTCCCCCAGTTTGAGGAAAATACCAGCCTTCTTCAAAGCCAATTTTTCACAAGTACAAAGTTGATAATAATAGATGGATTTGCTATATTCTTGTTTTTTCTTAAACTCATCACCCATGTGCTCAAATATGTCACGAGCCTTGCCAGAAACATGTACATTTTTAAGCTGCACATCCTTAAATCTACTGAACCAGCTGTCGGCCTTTTCCATGTCATGAGCCACATCATAGTAGTACATACCTACCTTGTAGATACCATCATCCGAGAGATTGCCACCCATTTTTTCATAACCTTCAACCGCTTTCTTCTTGTCAGCCTCCTGGTTATCAAGTCCGAAATATGTATAATCGAGAATACGTTCTTTCGCCTTAGGATAATCATTAGCCGCAGCAAGAGTAAAATAGCGATAAGCTCTGGTATAGTTTTGCAGGATACCTTCACCGTCGTAATACATCTGCCCCAGCTCCAAATAAGCCAAAGGACTTCCTAAAGCACTTGCTTTTTGCAACCATTGCACTTTGGCATTACCCGTAGAAGAATATGCCAATTGAATCATGGCATTCACATTTCCATTGTCAGCAAGTTTCATAAGCCATTCTTTCTTGCTTAGCTCATTGCTTGAGGCTGCAACCAACTTACGGCAAGCGTCCATATTGCCATGATTGGCTGCCTTCATCCAATAGCTTAAGGCTAAAGAAGAATTAGGTATCGTACCTTTACCGTCATAATAACAGCAACCCACTTTGTATTGAGCCAAGTCATCTCCCTTGTCAGCCAACTTCTTGTACTCTTTGAAGGCTTTGCTAAAATCATTGGTTATCAAGCGGTCGTCCGCATCCAAGGCCACATTGACAAACGCCCTTTTCACCTCCTTTCCAGGCTCTACAGAAACAACCATGGTCTGAGATTTGTACTTTTTCTTCTCAAAACTAATCTGATACATTCCATTAAGAGCAATTTGCTCTCCCGTCATTATTTTTTTCTTGACAGGTTGAGCAGCATCATTTATTGGAGTGATAGAAAATTCCGCATTAAGCGGATAAGTCATGGTCAACAACCCTTTTTCTGCCATTCCATCACCTCGTAGCATTACGATTTGCTTGATAACAGGCAAATTGTCTATCTCAAACGAGCCTTGACTACTTTTGTATCCTTTCATACTTACAGCAAAGGTATGCTTGCCCTTGTTCAAAGGCAAGTCCAATCCACCTGTAGCATCACTCTTGTACGACTTTCCGTCCACTACAATCGTCACATCAGGCATGCCGACCTCGAAGGTGGCACCAGGAGCCTTCTCTGGCATCTGCATTTTCAAGACATAAGTGCTACCGCCCTTGACCTCATCTATACCATACTTTTCAAATTCTATCTCTGCAGGCATGGCATTTTCAGACGAAAACTTCAGTCGCTGCGTACCATTGATTACATACACATAATATTCATTCTGGCTATGCTTAGGCTGACCAATAATATCGCCTTCAAACTTTACCTTTCCATCCAATATCTGAACCTTTATCAAGGCACATATATCACCATTGGCATCCTTTACATTTTCATGCTGGGCTGTCAAATCTGTTGGGTCCAAAGCAAAACTCTTCACTTTCACTTCCTGTGCCCACAAGGCACATTTGCACAAAAGAGCTAAAGCAATAGTAATGTATCTCTTCTTCATATCATATCTTATTTATAACAAATCTTATTGTCTAAATTTATCTATTTTCCCTGCCATCAATGCTTTTGAAGTTTCAGCAACGCATCAAGACTTACAGAACCACCCTGAATGACCGCTGGGGTCTTCGTCTGGCTAGAAGGAGCTGGGATCATATCGTCATAGAAACGAAAATCCAATGTTTGCTCAACATCTGTCACCGTTACCTTCTTTTCCATTTCCTGTCCATTGAGCATGGCTTTGAATCGATACTTGGTCTTGCTTGGCGGCAACCAAATACCACCGATACGTCCCTTGTCCTGTCCCATGACGAGGATATGAGTACCAGGGTTGGAAAGAATGATGACATGTCCATCCTTAGGCACAAGTTTGTTCCGGGACACGAACACCGGTTCGCCAATCAGGTTTACCTCGCCTTGGTAGGTGCTATAATGAGGAGCGGACATCACATACTTATAGTTGCCGTAGGGAAGATTCACCTTGACTAGTCCACCAGCAGGACTCGTATATTCCCTGCCGTCAATAAGCAGTTTTCCATTGACAGGAAGTTCCACGGTAAGCCAAGCCTTTCCTGTATTTCCATCACTCCTGGTCGGCATATCAATGACAAGCACATACACTTGTCCTCCCTTCACTTCCTCGATACCGTAATCACTGAATGTAGCAACCAACGGTCGAGTATGCAAAGGCGAAACCTTCAAGAATGTGCTGCCATCCACCAACCATACCTCGTACTCATTGACCTTATTAAAAGGCTGGCCTATGATGTCGCCCTCGAAGCTTACTTTACTATCGACGATTTGTACCCTTACCAAAGCACACATATCGCCGTTGAGATCCCTTACGTTACGCTGCTGGGCTGTAAGGTCGGACGCATCCAAGCTAAAGCTCATGACTTTGGCACTCTGAGCCTGTCCTGAACACCAATAAGACAAGACTGCATACAATATAAACAAAACACGTCTCATCATAATCAAGGCAGTTTAAAGTCCCCCATCTTGAAAGCTTTTTCAGTCGTTGGCTGCCAAGTACGAACCAAGATGCGAGGGGCATCCTCATTGGTAAAATCCCAAATCAAGAACACAGTACCCTCGTCACTATATCTGGCAGTATGCCATTTTTGTCGCAAGGTAACACCATAATAGTTGGGCTTGGCACCATGACGAATCACCGTATAATCCTCAAACTTCACATTGACATAGCTGTTGCTGTTAAAGACCTTGCTAAGATTAGCCAGATATTGCGCCTTCGTCTGCTGCACATATCTCACCTTGGCTTGGTCCTTCATCCCCATATCTGTGTGTACTCTCTGCATGGTCATTTTACCTGTAATGATAATAGCATCATCGCTAAAGATGGTCTGCATGAACTTCATGTTCTTGTCGCAATAAGCTTTGGCAAAATGCTCGCACCAGTCTATGATTTGCATACGGCGGTCCAAGTCGCCCAACTCTTCACCCTTCTTCAATATCTCCGTGTACATATTCATTCCGATAGTGAAGTTGAAATCCACGATTTTGCCAGCTTTATCAAAGTCGATGTAAATCTCACGGCGTTTTTCACCCTCATAGCCACTCTCCGCCTTAGGGTTCATATCCACCCCGATATTCTGGACACGATAGCCCCCAGACTTACCAGGCAAGCTTATGCAATGATCGACAATATCATCATCTTCTGTAGAGAAATGCACCTGCTCCCAAGTCATCGTCAAACTTGCCGAAGCATCGTCGGTAATGTCGATGCCAGAGAAATTGACATCGGCATTGGCTTTATTTGCCTCATTGATGGCACTCAACAAGGATGACATCTGATTTTCCATTTTAGTTTTCAATGCACCATCATCAATGCCATCAGAAAATTCGAAGCTAACTTTCTGTGCATACGCCGAAGTCAAGGCGAAAACTCCTATCAACAAACAAAATATCTTCTTCATAATCCTATTCATTTTGATAATTGAAACCAAATCGCATTCATTCCTTTCGACCAATATGTATCCAAGCTATCATTAATTCCCTTGTTGAAATTATAGCGTTCGCTGACACCAGGTCCCAATATGGCAACCACATTCTTGTTGGAGTCATAGACAACCCAAAAGCTATCATTTTCATTCTTGCAATCATTCTTCAATCCAAATCTCTTCACCTTGTATTGACTTTGCAACTCAGAGAGTCTCATCATCAATTTCTCAGCGGAAGAAATATGCAAGAGTTCTTCCAAGACATCTTGTTGCCACTTCACCAAGGAGGAAGCTGCGGCATTGCCCACAAGGCCAGCAGCCTCAGGAGAAGGGATATTCGCAGAAGGAAGTATTACACTTTGCGCTTTTGGCTCCACCTTGACAACTGCTACGATTTCAGACTTTGGCTTTTTTTCTCCTACCGAGCTTTCATCTACAGACTTGACAGGAGCATCGGCGGACTCAGTTTTTCCTATATATACGGCTTTGTCCACGTAGGCAAGAATCCTCACCATACCATTCTTATCCATCTTAAGATACTGGACATCCTTCAAGTCCGTATCCTTCACCTTGACATTCGTTATGGAATTCTCAACGCAATAATCATTGATCAGCTTGGCTAAGTTGATGTTGGCAGCGTTCTTGGCCTCTTCTTCCTTTTCCATGGTTATGTCATAGTAGAAATATTGCTTCGAACGCTTGATTTCATTGAAACTCTTGGACGTAACGGTCTGAGCCTGCAACGAGCTTGACACGAGCATCAATGCCACGAATATGCGATATATCTTTTTCATCATCATTTTTTCTTTTCTTCAAATAAGAACTTGACCTTGGATATTGGAATATAACAATTCATACGACCCGTTATAGAACCACTCTTGGAAGTCACATTAGCGGTATTGAACGTCAACTTGATGGCATGTCCATATCCCTCATCACGCTTCAGCATCAACAACTCTGCGGTATAGGTATCGTTCTTCTTGTCTATCATTCCAAAATAAGCCTTGCATCCCTTAGACATAAAATATTGCAAGAAAACTCCAAGCGGTACATTGATCATTTCGCTTTTAAAGTCATACATCACCAACTTGATACTTGCCTGTATATCATTGTCTATACTATTGGTAGTGAGCAGGTTGGCAAAACTTTCCACGGGATGTCTGTCCGAGAAAAGCAACTTGTACTGGTCATTGCCTTCCTGTACATAATAGTTGTTGCTATTCAAGGTAGCCACATAAAAGCTATCTCCCTTGAGCACAAAATAATTTGGCTCGAAAAGTTTGGTCAATTTATCCTTGGAAATAGAATTGCCAACGCTTGTCTTGACTTCACTTGCCCTCCGCAAATCATCCAGCAGATGGCGCTGGTTTTCCTTAAGGTCTGTCCCATGGTAAAGGTTATAGCTCACAGGAAAACAAAGGGAGCAATACGTCTTGCCATTCTGAGTCCATGTAGCCCTACACATTTTATCTTGTCGGTTATCCAAAGAAAAAGAGACATTGTCCATCGTCCAGATGGAAGACAGCTTGTAGATGTTTCCTACCGTAAAAGTCACGTCATCCTCGAAGAGTTGGCGTTCCACCGTCTTTATTCTCTTCATGGGCAAATCTGCTTGAAGCGCATACCTCTCCAAGAAATTATATACAGGTGAAGGCATATCGGCACGCATCTCCTCAGAAAAGATAGAATATCCGATATGCTCCACCTCGCCATCTTTTATAATGACACTCAGAGGATGGCCCTTATATGCTTGTCGCGCTATATAAGAGCCATTGCTCATCGTATCCAACATTGCTTTCATTTGCAAAGATTCCGCCATTTGGGTCAACAAGTCCGACTGATAACGATTCTTTGCAAAAGATGCGAAAGGAAAGACCAACAAAACTGTCAGCCCCAAACCTACTTTATGGAATACTTGTTTCATATTAAATATGCTTTAGAGTCGCTCTGAAAGTCCTGTCAAGAACTTACGTTCGCCATTGCTGCGAATCAACTGACCTTGCTGGAGCACGCCATTCTTAAACTTGGTGTTGGAAATACGGTCACCAGCCTCAACAGAAACACTATTGCCGCTACCATCCTTCAAGTCAATGCTATAAGAACGAGTGACGGTAATTGTACCACCGATGCCATTAGGCTTTCCACCGGACATCGGACCTTCATACTTGCCACACTTCAAGTTAGCACCATTGGACTGAGACGCTGAAACTGGCTTGGAGGAAGGAGCCGCAGGCTTGGCTGCAGGCTCTGCCGCTGCAGATGGTGCTGGAGCCTGCTGAGAAGCAGGCTCTGCCTGAGAGGCTGACCCTGAGGTTTTCTCCTCAGCCTGAGGAGTGACCTGTGGCTGGGCTGTAATTGTGTCAGATGCTGTAACAGCCGACGAGTCGGGTGCTGCCACTTCCTCGGCTGGTTTCTCTGGTTCTGAACCAGAAGAAGCAAACCATGCAACACCGCCACCAATAACGACCACCGCCGCTATGGCAGCAGAAGTGGCCTTGCCATATTTCTCCCACCAGGTGAGTGGGCGCTGAACCTCTCGAAGTTCCTTGCCACACTCCTGGCATACAAAATCCTTACGTGCAGGAATCTCCTGTATCTCTTTTGACTTACACTTTGAACATCCATCGTTCAAGCACTGACCATACCTGAACTGAAGATGTGTATTTCTACTACTTGTTGCCATTTCTATATGATTTTTTTTTATTTATACCTTAATTATATTATATACATTATATTATATATACATGATTAAATATACACGTACATATGACTTACATCATGGGTGGAGGTGTCGGACCACCCATTGGAGGCAATGGTGGCATACCTGGGATGGCAGGAGGAGCAAACAACGTTTGCAATTCAGCTACCTGACTTGCAGGTGTCCATGCAGCCATGCCTTCTTTCCAAACCATCGTCTGCTGAGTCAACTGACCACCTTGCACCATTTGCTTGCACTGTTCCATATTGTATGGTCCATACTGCTGACCTCCCAAGGCAAGATAGAGTTTGAGTTCGACTTGTCCAGGAATAGGTGGAGGTAATGGCGACCCACCATTTTGTGGAGGAAAGACAGGAGCTTGCTGTGGTTGAGCAGCGACAGGTTGAGCCGCCTGCTGTGGTTGGGCGGCAACAGGCTGAGCTACCTGCTGCGACTGTGCAGACTTCGCTTCCTTCGCCGCGATCACTTGTGCCCAGTTCTCTACCATAAACAAGGAAGGGAACTGTGTGCCATCGCCCTCGCTATGGAGCAAGATGGCATTGGCTGCATTCGTCACAGGGTTGGTGGTATGCAAGAAGGTCTCGTAACGCTCCTTATATGGTTTCATCCACTCGATGGCACGCATTGGGAAACAATATCCCACGGTGAGGATAGATAGCTCGTCCTTACGAGGACTCTTCCTGTTGACCGTAATCGTAGTGCGGGCAATGCTCTGGTTGATAGAAGTCTTAAAAGCATTCTCCAACTTGTCGGCGAATCCCTTCAAGCTTTCGTTGTCATCAGGTGAAGGAATAGAGATCAATATCGCTTTTTTATTGATGCTCGCAGGATTCTGCGGACTCAAGTTGCCTTCGTTGTTGTGAATTGCCTGTGTTATCTGGTTGTTATCCAACTTCAGATAGACTCCACTCTGGCTCACTATCTTAGTAGCAAAGGCCTTAATGTCATCGTCTGTCTTCAGTTTTTGGCGCAACTGGGTAAGGATATTCAATCCCAAAACCTTCTTTTCGCTGTCAGCCTTCTCGTCATGCTTCATCTTGACAAGTTCGGAAAGCTTGATGTCAAAAGCATCCTTGATGGCATCAATACTGATGTCATCCGTCAATCGTCCGAAATTATAGAAGTCTCCTTCTGGCAAGATGGCCTCACGAATGTTTCGGGCAATATTCGGCATATCGACCTTATCAGTACGTAGCTCAACCTCGAAGTCGGCCATAGCCTCTTCCTCGCTCACCTCGATGATTGCGCCCTTCATATCTTCAAGCCCTTTGTTGACCTTACGCTGGGCGGCAACCAACTTTTCCGTCTCAGCTATCGCATCATTGATTTTTTGTCCAAAAGCAGAGATGTCTGTGTCCATCTTACCCAGCTCGATGGCGAGCTTTGCAGAAAGCTTCTTGGCAAATTCCAAAGCAACCAAGCGAGTCTTGCTGACATACAAATCCTCCAAAGTGGTCTTATGGCGATTAAACACATCATTACTCTTAACCATCTTCTGGAACACCCCAAGATGATTTTTCTCATCTACGTTGCCAGCACGCTCATCATCAATAGCCTTGAAATTGTCCTTTTCCTCATTGATGTCTGCATCCAACTTCTTACGGATTTCATCCATCTTTTCCAAGATCAACTTAGAAACCTTCTGGAGTTCCACGATAGAGACATCGCCTTGTTTCCATTTCTCGAAGAGTTCTTTCTCTATCTTGTGACGAACCTCGCGAGCCATCTCCGGAATAACACGTTCCTTACCCTGATAGAAAGACTCAACACCATCCTCACGGAAATGGCTTGTGAAGAACTCATTCAATATGTCATCCAACTCATTCAGCGGATCTTTTGTTTTCTTGGCATCCTCAGCGTAACCGATAGCCTTGTCGTGCCAATAGTCTCTGAACGTAGGATAATCAGTATCATTCTCCAAGATTTTCTTGTCCAAAGTCAAGTGTTCTTCATCAAGCATCCATACAGCAAGGTTCTCCTTACTGAGATATTCACGACGATAGTCCTTGTTTTTCTCTTCATCGACATAGCCTTGATTCTCACGCCAGTTGTTGTACTTGAACTGATAAAGCACCTTCTCACCAATGGTATAAGTAATGTGCTTCAGCACGCGAAGCTCTGGATAAATGACACGCTTGATACCGAATGAGTTAATCTTCTTGGTACGAGCCACCAACAGTTTGCCATCGATGGCAGGGACAGATGTCTCATCAAACTCCAAGGCGAAATCATCCATATTCTCAAAGTTGTAGGCACGGATGATGTCACTATTCACTTGGTCTTCCTCATTGACAAAGAAGATACGAGCAAAAAGATAATCACTGACAATCTTAGGAAGTTCTTGCAAAGAATTGATGGTCAAGCCATTCTCATTGACATTGCTATAGACCGTCAAGCCATCGGCAACACCCTTGACACGGTCGTTATAGAGGCTCAGCTTGCCTGTACCCGTCACATCTTGTGGAGTCCATCTGCCTACCTGCAAGGCATTCAACTCCGCCATCGCAGCATATCCATTCTGATAATAGCGACCTTGGTCCATGTCCGCCTTCGGCAAGTTCATCTCAGGAATCATCGCATAGACAGAAATCTTAGCATCAGGGAATGCCTTTCTTGACTGCAAGACTACATCAACGATAGAACCAGAACCCGTACCACCTGCAAGACCTGCGAAAATATGAATATTCAGCTTGCCCGACTGTCCGGAAACTTGCTCGCATCTGGCATTGGCATCTTTCAGGCAGTTGACATAACCCACAGCATTTGCAGCAAAGAGCAAGCGACCAGCACGACGTTTCTGTCCTGCAGCCTGTCCCAAAGAGCCTATGGCACTCTTCACGGCCGCCACATTATCTACGATACCTTTTACCGAAGGAAAGTTGTCTATATGATCCAAGATGTGTTCTACATCTACGGCCTTGATGTTCAGAAATTCATTGTTAGTAAAAGAGGCATCCTGCCCCATCACACGGAAATCCGCACGAGCCTTTCCGTCCTTAGGCATCATCTCGTCTGTGGAATCTACATACAATAATGCCACAGGTTGCTTACCTCTCTCTTCCTGGGTTGGAAACTCCTCAAACATGCGCATCTTAAACGCACGAAGGATTTTACCTCCAGTGCCTCCCAATCCTACCAAGATATGGTTGCTGTTGCAAAAACTTTTAGTCATAATATTGATATTTTAGTTATTTGTCTATTTAGCGTCACACTCATCTCCTACGACGAGTACTAATTCGAGAACGATCTGAACGAGACACAGATTGACGTGAACGATCCGTCCGTTCATGAGAGCGAGACTCATACTTTCTGGAAATTGTCTTGATGACCAAGAAAGCGGAGAGTATGGTAAGACCCAAGCTCCACAATACTCTTCGGAAAATAAACCATCCCATATAATTCTTCAGCTCGTCTATAATAGCATGAGGCAATTCCCTTGCTGTATAGCCTTCGAATTCGCCACCATCTATATAATGAGCCACCAAAGGATTTCGCAAGGCAAAGTCCTTGATGATTTTATCAGACTCCTCTGGGGTCAATACTTTCTCTGCATTATCGGAATATTGGTTTACGATTTCAGTCAACACTGGCTCACTATGGTTGGAAACTTTAATAATGGCCACAGAACCACAAATCAAGATACATTGATAAATAAGCAGGATACCCAAGACGAAGCCTATCAGATAAGAAGAGCATCCGAAGCGTGCATCTTTCCACCATCCCTTAATCATGACAAAGAACAAGGTGAGGCAAAGAAGTCCTATAATGAAGCCCCAGGCTACACTTCCAGCTGAATATCGCAAAATTTCCATCATAATATACCAATTTAAGTTGTTACTAGTATTCTTTTGACTTGTATGAACCCCACAAAACATAGTATCGCTGAAATACAACACAATGCAAGATTCAGCCGACAAAGGTAAACAAAATCTAGAAACCAATCAAGTTCATAATGGTTCATATAGCCATTTTGCATGTTATTTATTGTTAAATATATTTTAGTTCAAGCTGTATTGATTGAAAAAAGAAGAGGAAACGCCGCAAAGAGTCCTAACACTTCCTTGACCAGCTGTTTTTTATACCAAAGAAAGTTTATATTTTAGCAAATGCTTTGCACGACGACAACCGACTTAGGATTTGCCCAAATAAAAAAATTTGTTCTTAACCTAAAATCCGCAGAATAA
>DKCU01000087.1 GCA_002451555.1 Candidatus Segatella albertsiae | reverse complement strand
TTCTCCAAGATGGTTCCATTGACGATGGTTCTGAGCGCATCGCCCTTCACTCGTGTCTTGGGCAGAGTGCTCTTGATGGTTACTTCCTGGAGCATCAGCGTCGTATCATTCAAATTACTAGAATTTTTATCGCTCTGAGCGAAGTTACTAGAAACATGATTGCTCTGAGCGAAAACAGCTATGGGCAACATTGTGCCAAGAATAGCCAAGTTTCTTGTTGCATTCATATTGATTCTAATTAAGTTCATATTGATTATTGTTATTATAATAATGTTCTCACTGATTATTGTTAAGATATAATGTTCTCACTTATCGAAAGCCGCATTCTTTTTATAGAATTCTTTTGCAAAGATAAAAAGGCTTTTCGAAAGGTGCAATAGGCAGGGATAGATGACCGAAGAAAAGGGACAGAAGGGTTGCCGTTCGTCCCTTGTCCCTGCATTTCGTCCCAAAATATTGAAAATGAGGGACTATTTGGTCAATAACGGAACAAAAAACTTGGCTATTCCAAATAAAACGATTACCTTTGCAAACGACGTTTTATCGTCATTTAAAACATCTTAAACGTGTTCTAGAAATCTTAGAAGCATTCTAGAAATCTTACAATAATTCATAACAAGCAATCCATTTTATGAAACAATTCTTCTCCATCCCCCAAAACATTCGCATTCTTCGCGAAGCAGTGTTATCAGGTATTTTCACTTATCTGGTCATGGGACTCATCGCCCCTTTCAATCTCGACCAGCTCGACAACATCCGATACATTTACTTCATCTACATCAGTTTATCGTCCATCATCATGGGAATTATCTCAGGTCTCATCAGTACCTATGTTTTGAAGATGCCTCTCGACCCAAGCTTGCCCCTCAATAAGGTGCATCGAAATGCAATGGTGATGCAGTTGGTCAACGCTCCCCTTCTCGCCATCGTCCTGACCACCATCAATGGAAGTATGTTTTGCAACCACACCGCCGACATTTGGTGGTACGATGGACACATCATCCTAGAACCTTATCTCCATTTCCTCTATTACGTCATTGCCATAGACATCATCTTCTTTATCGGCACCTTCATCCGCAATCGCAACTGGCACCTTCACTACCAACTGGATGAAGTGAGAGCCATCAATGCTCTGTTGGAGCAAAAGGCGGAAGAGAATGATAAAATATTCTTGGAAAAAAAAGAAAAAGGGAAAAAAGAGGAGAATAAAGAAGAGAACGAGGAGAACAACCCCAAAAGCAATGAGGGCAAAGAACAGGAGAATGATGTGAAAGATGGTCATCGGAATAATGACGAAGAAAGCAGCCATCGGAATAATAATGATGAAACAAAAGGAAAATTGCGTTTCATTGGTCACAGCGCAAACTCAGAGCTAAAAATTCTCCCTTCGCAAATACTCTACGTGGAGGCAATGGCCAACTACGCCGACATTTGGTATCTTGACCAAGACACGCCCACCCATAAACTCCTGCGCATCACGCTGAAAGAAATCAAGGAATCGCTCGACAGCATTCCCTTTATGGTACAATGCCACCGTGCCTTCATCGTCAACCTCAACTTCGTGGTCACCATGACAAATCGCAACAATGGTTATCAGCTCCAGATTTTCGGAACAGAAAAACAGATACCCGTATCGCGAACCTACACACCACTGATTAAGCAGAAACTATCCGAAGGCATCATGCACCCAAAGACAAGGCGAATGGCTCGATAAACCATAAAGAAAATTGGCTCGTAAAAAATAAAGAAGATTAGTCCGCTAAGCTTCCTCTCTCCCCCTATCCCCATTTCTCGGTATTTGCAAGAACCATCATTTTTAGGTATTGCAAATATCGGGAAATCTCTTTACCTTTGCAGCCGAAAATGTAACTAAAGGTAAAGAATAAAAATGAAAACAACTATTGTAATTTATGGCTCTTCCACTGGCTCATGCCAGTCAATAGCCGAGACCATCGCCTCTAAGCTCGGTGCAGAGGCTGTAGATGTAACAAGCATCAACGACGATACAGTAAAGAACCACGAGAACCTTATCCTCGGAACTTCTACTTGGGGTGCTGGCGAGATGCAGGACGACTGGTACGACGGCGTGAAGGTGCTCAAGAGCGCAGGTTTGGCTGGCAAGACTGTAGCCCTCTTCGGTTGTGGCGACAGCGAGTCTTACTCAGACACATTCTGCGGTGGTATGAAGGAGCTCTTCGATGCTGCTGTTGAGGCAGGTGCCAACGTATTGCCAGGTGTTTCTACCGACGGCTACACATTCGACGACAGCGAGGCTGTGGATGGCGACAAGTTCGTAGGCTTGGCTCTCGACGACGTGAACGAGGACGACAAGACCGAGGAGCGCATCGACGCTTGGCTCGAAGCTATCAAGCCATCTCTGTAATAAGGAAGTTATAGAAGTTAAGGAAGTTATCACTCCCTACGGTCGTTAGTGAAGTTAAGAGACAATAGTTTTCCAGTTGATGTCTATAAGGCATTTGTCCCTTAACTTCTCTAACTTCCTTCTAACTTCTCTTAAATTCCCATATAAAAAATCATAACTAAAAAAATGGATAGTATGCAGCAGGAAATGACAATGCCAATAGATTTGAAGGTTCTGATGAATCATATATATGAATATAAGAAAGGTGTGCGCCGCATGGTGCTCTTCACCTTCAACAAAAAGTATGAGTCTTTTGCCATAACAAGATTGAAACGTCAGAACATCGAATACATCATTCAGCCAGTGGGCAACGACCGCCTGAATCTCTTCTTTGGCAAGCGTGAATGTCTGGATGCTATCCGAATGATTGTCACCAAACCATTGTGCCAGCTTTCCCCAGAGGAGGATTTCATCCTCGGAGCTATGCTTGGCTATGATATTTGCGCCCAGTGCGAAAGATACTGCGAGCGCAAGAAGAAAGCCTGCTAATCCTCTCGGGTTAACAGGCTTCTTTCATTTTTGTCTCTCCACATTTTGGTTAAGGGAAGAACAAGCACCATCCCCAAGATCTACTTTCTGATCTCTTGAGGGGTCATGCCTGTATGTTTTTTGAAATATCGACAAAAGAAGCTAACGTCTGTGAAATGATATTCCCAAGCTATCTCCTTGATGCTCTGAGAAGAGCGCTTCAGTTGCATCTTAAGTTGAAGGATAACGTATTGGTCGATAATAGTCTTAGGGGTGTGCCCAGTTACCTGGCGGACAATGTTAGAGAGATACTTCGAGGTTATGTGCATCTGTTCGGCAAAATAGTTGACATCCCTTGACTGCTTATAATCTCTTTCCAACAGCATCATGAAGCGATTGAACAACTCCCTCACTCGATAAGACTTCACATCGTCGGGACGATACTGTGGATTGCGCTGCAAGTACTCATGGAAACTCATGAAAAAGGCTTTCAACTGTAAGAGCACCAACTGCGAGATGCAGGTGCATTCCGACTGGTCGAAATATACTTTCAGCAAGGCAAACATTGCATTGATGATATTGGTCACCACAGGCGTATTCTGTCGGCAGCGATCCTCACGCAAGGAGGAATACACCGTCTGCTCCAACTGCAAGCTCGCCTCCCGGAGCAAACTTGCATTATACTTTAGCATTTCGAATTCTAACTCTGGTCGAGAAACATTAGAATTGGCTTTCCTATCGGTCGCCAAACTTAGTATCTTCACGCTTCGTTCTTCACGCTTCACTTCCATGACTTCCACTACATCATTGGGGAAGACGGTGATGACCGCCCCCTCGTAGAGTTCCCAATTCTTATAATTCACATTCAGCACCACCCTACCCTTGCGACAAATCAATATCGCTCCGTAAGTCAGCACCAGCGGACCTTGCTGCCATTCTTCCAAGCTCGTGGTAATCAACTCTGCTTCCTGATGGCTGCTCAATTCTGCTAATTCCATTTTATATCAATTTCCTAATTATTCTCTTTTTGCGTGCAAAATTACTCAATAAATGTGATATAAAAGAACATTTGTTCTCAAAAAGTCCATCCTCCACGAAATATTTAAAGCAAGAGTTCGGAAAAATCGCCGTACCTTTGCACCCGAATTCAAGAGATAACGAAATTCCGCAAACTGTGTGGTTGCAAAAACCCTCGCAGATTACACAGATTTTCGAAGGAATATATAATTCATAATATTATAATAATACAAGATAAATGATCAAGAAAATCATGTTTGTAAGCCTCTTGTTGATAGGAGGCGCATCTTGGGCTATGGCTCAACAAAACAGCCAACTGGCAAAACAAGAAAGTCAGCAGGCTCAACAAAACAGTAATGTGCAGACGATGACACTCTCGGTGCTTTACCAACTTGCCGACCAAAAGAGTCAGAAGGTAAAGGTGAGCGAGGTGGCTCTCCAAGCTGCCAACGAAGGGGTGGCTGCTGCCAAATCGGCCATGCTCCCAAGTGTTGACCTGGGGCTTCAGGGCAGTTACACGGGCAATGCCTTCATGCTGTCGAGAGGTTTCTCTGCCAGCGGAACTACCGATTATATCGTTCCGGGCGTGGGAGTCATCCCTGTATCCAACGGCAAGCAGGACACGCCTCACTGGGGCAATAGCTTTACCGCCCAAGTAGCGCAGGTGGTATATGCCGGTGGCGCCATCCGCTCGGGCATCCGCATGGCAGAACTGGGCAAGGGACTCGCCGAGCTCGATGTGGAGAAGAACCGACAGGAGGTGCGTTTCCTCTTGACAGGCTACTATCTCGACCTCTGCAAACTGAGCAACCAGATGGACGTGGTTAGACAGAACATCGAACTTACCCAGAAGGTGATTGCCCAGATGAAGGCTCGCCGCGAGCAGGGCACCGTCCTCAAGAACGACATCACTCGATACGACTATCAGTTGAAGAGCCTGGAGCTCACGCTGAAGAAACTCACCGATGCCTCTGCCATCATCAACCACCAATTGGTTACTACGCTTCATTTGCCAGAGCAGACCGTGATTGCTCCCGACAAGAACGAAGTGAACACCGATATCAACGCACTCTCTGCCATCACTACACAGGACGCTTGGCAGCAGAAAGCTGCCGATAACAACATCGGCATCCGCCAGGCGCAAGTTGCCCAAAATCTTGCAGCGGAGAAAATCAAGCAGGCGAAGGCTGCCTCATTGCCTTCGGTGGCTGTCGTGGCAGAGAACCAGTTCTTTGGTCCTTACACCCAAGACCTCATTCCGAAGAACTGCAATGTCAACGTATGGTTTATCGGTGTGGGCGTGAAGTATAGCTTGGGAAGCATTTGGAAAAACAAACACCAGATTCGCAAGGCTCGCATAGAGCATCAGCAGTCGCAGGAAACCATCTCCTTGGCACGTGAGGGCGTGGAGAACGCAGTACAGGCGAACTACACCAATCTCCTTACCTCTCAAACGGAAGTAGATACCCAGGAGAAGCAGGTGGAGCTTGCCCAGCAGAACTACTCCGTGGTGCAAAACCGTTACCAGAACGACCTCGCACTCCTCACCGACATGCTGGATGCCTCCAACATGAAACTCTCTGCCGAGATGGCGCTGGTCAATGCCCGCATCAACATGCTTTACAATTTCTATCAGCTCAAATACGTAACAAATACTTTATAATATTCACGTACTTTACAAAATACTTTATATTAAAATGGAAAAGAAGAAGATACATACCTATTTATATAATGTCCTCATCGTGGCTTGTCTCTTGGGCGGAGCTGCCTATGCAGTAAGTCAGTTCATGCACTTCGGCAGTGGCGAGTTTACCGACAATGCCCGTGTTTGCCAGAACATCGTGCCACAAAACTGCCGTGTGCAGGGTTTCATCCGTGAGGTACGTTTCACGGAGTTCCAACAGGTGAAGAAGGGCGATACGCTCGCCATCATCGAGGACTCAGAGTTCCGTCTCAGATTGGCGCAAGCCGAGGCCGACTTGCTTCGCGCTCAACAGGGTTCACGAGGAACGGCAAGCAGCATCGTAACCACCAAGACCAGCATGGGCGTAACCGACGCTGGCATCGAGGCGGCTCGTGTGCAGATGGACAATGCCAAGCGTGAGGATGCTCGTTTCGAGAAGCTCCTTGGTCAGGACGCCGTTACCCGCCAGCAGTATGACAAGGTGCATACTGGCTATCTGAGCGCCAAGGCGGCCTATGAGCAGGCGCTTCGCTCTCGCCAGACCCAGTCGGCTGTCGTAGCCGAGCAGGGTCATCACCTCTCTGCTTCCGAGCAGGGCATCGAGTTGGCTCGCCGTGCCGTTGACTTGGCTCGCCTCAACCTCTCCTACTGCTACATCATCGCCACTTGCGATGGCACCGTAGGCTCGAAGGATATCCATGTAGGTCAGTTGGTAAACCCAGGTCAGACCTTGGTAAGCATCGTCGACAAGGGCGAGCGCTGGATAGAGGCCAACTACAAGGAAAGCCAGCTCCCTCACATCAAGGTGGGCAACAAGGTACAGATTACCGCCGATGCCGTGCCAGGCGTACAATATACAGGTACCGTGGAGCGCATCTCCGACGCCACAGGCAGCGCCTTCTCGCTCATCCCTATCGACAATGCCACAGGCAACTTCGTGAAAGTAGAACAGCGCGTCACCGTACGCATCAAGCTCGATGGCAAAGCCGACGTAGCCAAGCTCAAGGGCGGCTACAATGTAGAATGCATAGTTGAAGAATAATGGGACAATTAACAGAATTCTTTATGAAAAGCCCGGGTGGACCACCACCCAACATGGGCTTTGCGATGCCGATGATGAAGGACTGGGTACCTCGCTTCTTACAGCCGTGGCTGTATGTGCTGAGCGCCCTTTGCTTCCAGTTCGGCGGAGGTTACTATCTCGGTGCCCTGGAAGGCATCCGTGGCACCACCAACTTCATGATAGAGGACGTGATGTTCCTGCTCTACGCCTCATTGGCGGGAATGGCAGCCTATTTCCCGATGCTCTTCCGCATGAAGTTTCGCTTCACCAACCAGCAGTTGCTTTGCGGTTCAGCCATCGTACTCGCCATTTGCAACATCGTAACGATGCACAGCCAGTCGATGCCCGTGCTCATCGTGGCTTGCTTCATCGCAGGCATGGCGAAGATCCAGGGCACGTTCGAGTGTATGAGCAGCATCCAGTTATGGATTACCCCTCGTCGTGATTTCTCCGTATTCTTCCCTGTGCTCCACATCATCCTGCTCACTGCCATCGAGGGCAGCGGTTGGTTGGCTGCTTGGTTCGGCCATCACTTCACGTGGCAGATGATGCATGCGTTCACCGTAGGCACCATGTCGCTCGTACTGCTCATCCAGTTCATCTGCTGCCGTCCGTTTTGTCCGATGCCCCAGCGTCTCTCGCTCAAGGGAATGGACTTCCAGGGGGCATTGCTCATCTGCGTGCTCATGCTCATTGTGTCGTATATCGTGGTGTATGGCGACCATTACATGTGGTTCGACACCCTTCATATGCGCATCCTGCTCGGCATTGCCATCGCGCTGGCGGGCATCGTACTTTACCGCATGCGCTACTACCGCTACCCATACGTAGAGTTCAAGCTCTTCACGTTTCGCAACGTTGTACCTATCCTCATCGTCACCTTCTTCGCCGAGCTCGCTCTCGGTGCTGAGCATACAATGGAGGAAATACTCTACAGCGAGGTAGTTAAGTTGGAGGAGTTGACCAAGGAGTCGCAGTATATGTGGGTGCTTCCGGGTATGTATTTAGGTATTCTGCTCGACATTTATTGGCTGAAGGTCAAGAAATGGAAGGTTTGGAAGCTCTTCGGCATTGCCTTCCTGAGCATTGCGCTCTATGGCATGTTGATGTATTTCACGCTCGGCACCGGGGTGAACATCGAACAGTATCGCCTTGCCATCTTCCTCAGAGGCTTTTCTTACGCCATCCTGGGACCTACGCTGATGTGGGCGCTGGAGGAATCAGTACCAAGCCTGGAGCTTTTCTTCATGGGCTTGTTCGTGTTCAACATCTTCCACATGTACTTGGCAGGAGCTACGGGTTATGGCATCTATACCACCATCTTCTCCCATTTCATGAACGATGACATGGCGAACTACGGACGACAACTTACGCTCACTCACTTGGACTTGTCGCATTTCAATTTCGGCGAATATGTAGGAAACGACTTCCTCCACTCGATGATGTTGGTGGCAATGAAGCAAGTGTATGGCTACGTCATTTGGTTTGCCTTGGCGATTGCCGCCATCTTCCTGTTGTGCGATATTCCAGCCGTGCGCACCAATATCCGCAAGGTTCCACGTTGGTCGGTCTATGCCATCGAGTATCTGGCAGGAAAGAAATAAAAAAGATAAAATGGAAACAAAAAGGTTGCTAGTTTTCTAGCAACCTTTTTTTGTTTTTATTTAGAAATCAAGAATAATTAGTTACACATATAAAACTACATATTCTTTAATAAGTATATAAGATTTGTGAATTTAGGGTATTTCTTGCTTAATAGCCGTTAATGTGTTAATTTATAATGTTAAAACGGGATAAAAATACATAGTGAAATTACCATTTCTCATTTTTTGCCTATATATTTGCAAACGATTTCAAAATAGAAAAGTAACAATTAAAATCAAATAGACATGAAAAAGGTAACTAATTATGTAATGGCTTTGTTATGCGTAAGTTCACTCGCATTCTCAGCAGGTGCTTTCATGAAGGTAAACGCAGCTCCAGCAGCAACGGCTGCCCCTGCCAGCCAACCTGTAGATTTGACGTATGCTGCAGAAAAGGCTCTGCCTGCTGTAGTCCATATTAAATACGTACAGAACTCCAAGACTACGACCGTCGATGTGCAAGATGACCCGTTTGGTGGATTCTTCGACCCATTTGGTTTCTTTGGAAATCCGGGAAACGGAAATGGCGGAACTCGCAAACAAAAAGTTCAGACACCAAAGAAAGAAGCTACAGGTTCGGGTGTTATCATCAGCAGCGATGGTTATATCGTAACCAACAATCATGTGGTGGAAGGTGCAGATGAGTTGACTGTTACGCTCAATGACAACCGAGAGTTCTCCGCTCGCATCATCGGAACAGATAAGACTACCGACTTAGCACTTATCAAGGTTGACGGTAAGAATCTCCCTACCCTAGCCATCGCCAACAGCGACAATGTAAAGGTGGGTGAATGGGTTATTGCTGTAGGTAATCCATTCGGTCTCAACAATACCGTAACGGCTGGTATCATATCCGCCAAGGCTCGTTCACTCGGTGCTAATGGAGTCGAAAGCTTCATCCAGACAGATGCCGCCATCAACCAAGGAAACTCTGGTGGTGCATTGGTCAACACCCAAGGTGAACTAGTTGGAATCAACGCTATGCTCTACTCACAGACAGGCTCTTATGCAGGTTATGGTTTCGCCATTCCTACATCCATCATGAATAAGGTGGTAGCCGACTTGAAACAATATGGCAGCGTACAGCGTGTCATGCTCAGCATCCAAGGTTCAGATGTACTCAACTACATCAACTCCCAGAAAGAGAACGGCAAGGATGTTGACCTCGGCACCAACGAAGGCGTTTATATCGCCAAGGTAGATGAAGATGGCAATGGTGCTGCAGCAGGCTTGAAGGAAGGCGATGTCATCACAAAGGTAGATAACAAGAAAGTCACCAAGATGGCAGAACTCCAAGAAGTGCTCAACGGCAAGCGTCCTGGCGATAAGTTAAGCATCACTTACTTGCGTAACAAGAAAAGTTACACCAAAAATATAACATTAAAGAACGCCCAGGGTACAACATCAGTCATCAAGACAGCCGACCTAGACGTATTGGGTGGCAATTTCCGCCAAATCACCGCAGCCCAGAAAGAGCAACTTGGCATCAAATACGGTGTTGAAGTCATGAAAGTAAACAATGGTGCCCTCAAGGACGCAGGCATATCCCGCGGTTTCATCATCCAGAGAATCAATGACAACAACATTACATCTCTAGAAGACTTGCAGAAGAGCGTAAAGAACGCTTCTACAAGCAAAGACCCTGTACTTTACATCCAGGGAATGTGGCCTACAGGCAAGAAGGCATACTTTGCTGTACCTTTGCAAAAAGACTAAAAGGAGAGTTGCTTTGCAACCCTGAAATGATAAAAAACGACAAAATAGCAGGTATTTAACTAAAATATCTGCTATTTTTTTTGTCAATTCAGACAAAAAGTGTATTTTTGCAACTACTTTAAATTTATGCTACCATGAGACAACTGAAAATTTCAAAATCAATCACAAATCGTGAGAGTGCGTCATTAGACAAATATCTTCAAGAAATAGGCCATGAAGATCTCATTTCTGTAGAAGAGGAAGTAGAATTGGCGCAAAAAATAAGGAAAGGCGACCGAAAAGCCTTGGAGAGACTAACTAAAGCAAACTTGCGTTTTGTCGTCTCCGTGGCCAAACAATACCAAAACCAAGGGCTTAGCCTTCCTGACCTCATAAACGAGGGAAATGTTGGTCTCATCAAAGCTGCAGAAAAATTTGACGAAACAAGAGGATTCAAGTTTATTTCATACGCAGTTTGGTGGATTCGACAAAGCATTCTGCAAGCTATTGCTGAGCAGAGCCGTATCGTGCGCCTTCCACTCAACCAAGTGGGAAGTGTCAACAAAATCAACAGGGAGCTCAATAAATTTGAGCAAGAACATGAGCGCCGTCCTAGCGTTGACGAAATTGCCGACCGCATCGACTTGCCCGAGGACAAGATAGAAGAGGCAATGAAAGCAAACAACCACCATGTAAGTGTGGATGCCCCTTTTGCCGAAGGAGAAGACAATAGCTTATTGGATGTCTTAACAGGAGATGACTTCCCGATGGCAGACAAAGCTTTAGTTCAAGAATCACTACGTGAAGAAATCGGAAGAGCCTTGGACTTTCTAAACGATAGAGAGCGTAAGGTTGTAAAAGCTTTCTTCGGACTGGGAGAGCCAGAAATGACCCTCGAAGAAATCGGCGACAAATACAACTTGACTCGTGAACGTGTACGACAAATCAAGGAGAAGGCAATACGCCGACTTCGCCATAACACCAAAAACAGATTGCTGAAATCCTATCTAGGAGAGTAAGCCTATGATATAAAAAACAAGAATAAAATGAAATTATCAAAAATTGGAATCTTATCGGTAACAGCCGCTTTATTTCTGTCGTTATCCATTCAAGCCAAGAATGAGATGAGAAAGGCATACATTTTTGGGTTTGCGTCTTCATTTAACGATTCTATTGTCTATTTCACAGATATTCAAGAGATAGACTCAGCTTATTTTACAAGTAAGAACAAATTTCTTGTCAGCCGTGAAAATTACTCTTCACAACTGCGTGAGTACCTCAGCGGATTGGGCGAGGAGCATCGTACATGCATGGTAGAGTACGGTTTCGATGAAAAAAAAATAAAGAAGGCATGGGACAAACTTTACGCTCGCTATGCACACAACCAAAAAAAGAAGAACAATCAAAAGCAAAAGAGCGAATTGCCTCCATTCCAAATCAAGCACATCACAAAGGAACAGTTAGCTTTTCAGGCTATAACTCCTGCAGAGGAATATGTGGAAGAAGCTCCCGCACCAGAGAAGCCTACAAAAAAGGTAAAAGCTAAGAAAGCACTGAAAGAGAAAAAGTAAGAAGCGATAAAGCTAAAAAATATATTGAAATCTTGCTTACCTTTACAGAAAATATATAAATGATTTCTAAGTATAACTTTCAGATTGCAGAGTTAAATGTGAGAATCTGCTTTGCAGAATCTCCATTTAATGGTATGCATCTGCTTACATCTTTCATTCCCTTCAAGGTTGATACTTTGAAGGATTCTATTTTTTTCAATCTACTAGTTGATGATTCCTTACGCCCATATCCTAAGGACAAACGTAAGCGCATCAGAACCTTTGACACTGGCAATGGCGACACCATCGTTGACAAATTAGACAACGATGGCTACCAATATATCATCAAGGACATCAATGGAGCAGATTGCTGCCTCTTGCAGACCAACAAAGATTTCAGTATGTGTCGTTGTGCGCTCAACGGCACATACAATATGCGTAGCTTCGGATTAAACAATGCCCTCATGCTAATCTTCGCATTCGCAGGAAGCCTAAAAGAAACACTCTTAATCCACGCATCACTTGTAAGACAAAATAACTATGGTTATGCTTTCATCGCCAAGAGCGGAACAGGCAAAAGCACACAAGTTAGCATGTGGCTGAGATATCTAAAAGGGTGTGACTTAATGAACGACGACAACCCTATCATAAGATTCATAGATGGAGATGCTTACATCTATGGCAGTCCATGGAGCGGAAAGACACCTTGTTATAGAAACACAAAAGCAAAACTGGGTGCAATCACTCGCATCGATCGAGCGAAAGAAAACTGGGTAGAACGCCTATCTCCTATTGAAGCATTCGCTTCCCTTCTGCCCTCCTGCTCTAGTATGAAATGGGATAAAAATATTTTTGACAAGATTTGCAACACTGTCACAAAACTCGTAGAGACATCTAATATCTACACCTTGCATTGTTTACCCAACAAGGAAGCTGCCGAGATTTGCAACCAAGCTATCGCAATAAAGCATACGTGACTATTAAGAACAAAATAAACCATGATAGATTTAAAAAACAAACTCAAAACTGAAGAAAAGCAGTTTGCAAACTCCCTTCTTTTACCAGAAATCGTTAAGATTCTCAACGAGGGGCACAGCGTCACCTTGCTATTGCGTGGTTACTCCATGCGCCCCTTTTTAGAGGATGGAAGAGACAAAGCTTTACTAACTTTAGCACATGACGTCCAAGTAGGCGATGCCGTCTTAGCTGAAATCACCCCTAAACACTTTGTATTACACCGTATCATCAAAATAGAAAGGAACATCGTGACACTGCGAGGAGATGGCAACCTTGGTATAGAGACATGCAAATTAGAAGATGTCAAGGCATCGGTAATAGGATTTTATAGAAAGGGAAGAAAAAAGATAGACAAGACGGATGGTAAGAAATGGAAAATCTACTCTACAATTTGGACTCGCCTCTTCCCGTTTAGGAGATATCTATTAGCAGCATACAGAAGAATTTGGATTCCACTTTTCGGCCCCATGTAATATTTTTTGTTACAGACAAAGTTCATATTATCTCCAAGTAAAAGATTTGAGTAATCAACAAAAAAAATCGTCTATCTATAGTTAGCAAGATAGACGAGTTTTATACTATTCTTCAATAATGCCAGCTTGTAGCCACAAGTCTGTCAATACTTTTACATCCCTCATAGCCGTCGCTTCATCAACATCATATTCCGCTGTGAGCAACCCTACCAAATCATCATGGGAAAACACTTTTCCTTGAATATTTTTCCAAAGATAAGCAGAACTCTCATTCATGCTGATGATATTACTAAAATCTATGTTCTCCTCACCTTCTGCTACGATAATATTCTCGCCGCAAACAACACGGAGGTTAAAACCTGGCTTTGCTTTCATCGTTATTAATTTGTTTATGTTTTATAAGAAAATCTCACCATATATCTACTTCAAATGCTCCTTAAACCAGTTAGCGATCTGTCGCAGCAAATGATTACGGGTATTTCCACCAAAGATACTATGATTACGATTCGTATAGAACAACTCCTTGAAATCCTTGTCTGCTTGAACCAGCGCCTCTGAATACTCGAAGGTATTCTGCGGATGCACATTGTCATCAGCCGCTCCATGACAAATCAAGAGTGCCCCATGCAACTGATTGGCTCTCTCTATCGGGTTAATCTTATATCCCTCATCATTCTCCTTTGGCGTCCGCATATAACGTTCTGTGTATATCGTATCATAGAAACGATAGCAAGTAGGTGGCGCCACTGCAACACCAGCCTTGAACACAGGTCGTCCTTCACTCATGCTCATCAAGGTGTTGAATCCTCCATAGCTCCATCCCCAGATGCCGATATTATCCTTGTCAACATATGGTAAAGAGCCCATATAAATAGCTGTTTCCACTTGATCTTTAGACTCTAAATCACCTAACCTAAGATAGGTGCACTTTTCAAAGTCCACACCACGAGCACCAGTTCCACGCCCATCAACACAAGCCACTATAAAGCCCTCTTGAGCCAAATAATAATCGAAAGCGCCACCTTGCCCCATACTTCCAGTATTCCATGAGTTTAGTACCTGCTGATTACCAGGACCAGAATACTGGAAAAGAATGACTGGATATTTCTTGTTAACATCGAAATTCAAAGGTTTCACCATCCAACCATCTAACTTAACTCCTTCAGAAGTTGTAAAGGAAAACGTTTCACGCTTACCCCAATTATATTTCTGCGTTTTCTCCAAAAGTTGCTTGTTATCCTCAAGCATCTTAATAACTCTACCTCTATTATTACGAACAGTAAAAACCTGAGGATGATCATAGGAACTCCATGTATTTACAAAATACTTATAGTCACCAGAGAAACAAGCTACATTAGTTCCCTTGGCATCGGTCAAACACTCAACCTTACCACTCGTATGAGCAACATATACCTGCCTATCGTGAGCATCAAGCATAGCCGCCTGAAAATAAACATCGCCAGTTTTCTCATTTATTCCGTAAATGTCTGTCACATCATAATCACCCTTCTCGACCTGACGCAACAACTTACCGTCCATAGTATATAGATATAAATGCATATAGCCATCTCGATCGCTTGGCAAGAGTATATTCTGCTTACCTACGATACTATTCTCAACCACTTCTTCCTTTACAAACTTCGGCACATTTTCCTGAATGAGCATCTTACTTGTACCTGTAAAAGGATTAACCGAATAAAGACGCATATCATCTTGATGACGATTCATCGTATAAACAATGAGACTCTGCGCATCAGGAGAAGTCTTAATACGAGGATAATAACCATCGGCTTCTACAGGTACAGTAAGTTGAATAGTCTTTCCTGTTTTCAAGTTGTAACTCCAAAGGCTCACCTTGGAGTTATTTTGACCTGCCTTAGGATATTTATAAGAATATTCACCTGGATAATCGTGAAACTCAGGACGTTGTGGATTTCTTCCTTCAAAGAGTTGGAGCGAATAAGTTTTCACATTCGATTCATCGAAACGAATCCATCCAATGGAAGTTCCATCAGCATTCCATGCAAAAGCTCGATTAAAACTAAACTCCTCCTCATACACCCAATCAGGAATACCATTGATAACCTCATTAAACTTACCATCGTGGGTAATCTGAGTTTCCTTACTCCCATCATAGATGAAAAGGTTATTATCCTTCACAAAAGCAATACGCTTAGAATCAGGAGACCAAGTAGCTACCTGCTGATTGACTCCTTCAGAAAGCTTCATGAGAGTTTTATCAGCAATATTATAAACAAAATACTCTGCTTTGAAAGAACGGCGATAAACAGCCTGTCGATTAGTAATCAACAACAATCGTTTACCGTCAGGGCTCATCACATACCCATCAATTTTCTCAAATGGAGCCTTAGACTCATGGACATCAAAGAGAACAGAAACTTTTTTCCCAGTCTTAAAGGAATAGCTTACGATTTGCGTACCATCTTGGTCAATAGATGCATATAAATCTGTACCTTCAATAGGGTTTATGCCCGTTACATACTTGGCTGCAAACTCTCCAGAAGTGATATCCTTCAAATCTAGACGTTCAGCCGCATCCATTGTACCCATCATCATGATAGCCGCTACAAAAAAAATAAATTTCTTCATTGTTAATCTTTATGTAAGGCTTCTATAGGTGAATAATCTTCATCCTCCAGAAGCTGTCTAACTGTTACTTTTGGATTACGTTTTACATAATCATTAATTGTCTTAACATATTTGGTATGAAAGATTTCCTTTTCCAAAGCCTTGTTTACCGTCCACATGATCTTACCCATATGAAGATCACGATCCAATTGTGGGCGATTGTCAAAATCAGCCATAGGATATATACTCAACAAATAAAAAGTAAGACAGTCAGGAACGATATAGTTCCTAGACATTGTGCTACGCTGTTGCTTACTATAGTATTTTTTATACAAAGGATAGTCAGAACCCATATACTTATCCAAGGAGATACCAACCGAATGCTCACCAATAACTATGCTTTGATCGAGAGCTCCAATCTGAGCATAAAAACAAGGTTGCTTAAGCCCAGGAATCCAGTCACTCAAACGTCTAAAAGATTCTTGCAATTGGTTATTTATGTCATCCATACTAGCATACTCCGCTTCAGCATCAGCAATAAGAGCCTGAAGGGTGGAATCTTGGAAAAACATGAGAAAGCGATTACTAATATTAGCATCAGTAATAGTTCCCAATTGCAACATTTTCTCTATAAGCGTACGTGTCTCTATCGGATAATCAGTATTCATTTGCTGCAAAGCAGAAAAATCACCAGTTGTGAGATAACGACTTTCCAAGCGATCATAGCGTTGTACGTACAGAGTACTCATAACATCTCCCTCACTCGGCTTAAATTTAAATTCACAAGCCGAGCTAAGTAGCAATACTGCCAATATGATGATATAATATAAATTCTTCACGTTTCTAATATATTTCCTTAATACGAGTGCAAAAATACTAAAAAATATTTTAAAAACCAAAATTATTTGCTATAAAATCTCAATTTCACATATAACTTCAACTCTTTTTTGCAAGTATGCCACTAATATCGCCCAAACGAGGCATTCCACAAGCTTAACAAAGAACTTAGCCACCCTAAATAAATATTCAGAGTGGCTAAACAAATTATCTTTTTCCTTAAATCGGGAGTTTCTATAACCCTGTCACCTGGACTTCCAATGGTTGCTCTTGATTTTTTCCCCATGACTTTAACCAAGAATACCATTCCTTCTCGCTCTTAAACCCATAAGTTTCATTAGCACTCGTATAAGCCAACTTATAATGCAATCTTCGACCAACAGGTTTCACTATCTGCGTATAATCATCTATGGTTGCCATTTGCTGACCGACAAAATACGAAGAAGGTACATATATGCCTAGTCCAACAGTCTCCAGCTTGTGCTTTCCATCATCCTTTCCTGTTGGCCAATCACTACCATAACACCCCCTGAGACCTTTTCCGTCGGAGAGTTCTGTAGAACCCTTTACATTGATAAGTCCAGTGGCAAAGTGGTAGTTTGATGCATCTTTGTCAAAAAATACATCAACATCAAAATCCCGATGCCCCCCATATATCGTATAACGGATAGTTGCATTAACAGGCTTCAAACCAGGTGCAGGTGTCCAACCATTGTCCACCACTTCAACAATTGCTCTAACAGGACCTTCAGACACCACCCTTTGCTCTTGGTATTTTACATTGTCCAACAACAAGGACTTCTGTCCATCCCAGCCCCTCAAGGCTCCTAATCCATAAGTATTGCCTACCCAAAGACAATCATCGCCAGAACCAGCAGCCAATTGTTCTTCCGTAGGATAGAACTGAGTACTCTCTAGAACCAAGCCTTTCTTGATTTTACCATACAAATCGATGGTTTGTCGATTGTCAAAATAGACACGCATTGCAACTAAATCACTTTCAAAACATACCCCATGTGAGTGAACAAAGTGATAGACATCCTTGGTCTTCTTGTCAAAAGAAATGCTACGAAGATAGATGTCCTGCTTATTCTTTGCCAACTTTTTGTTCTTACTAGGTACTACCAACTCCGCAAAAGTTCGAGCAGGATAAGAAGCCTGTTCTCCCTCTTCAAACAATTGAATGGTATATACCTTGGTTTCCTTTTTTGACAAATCAGCTAAAAAACAAAGCTCGTCATTGGAGCAATCCAAGTCCGTATCATCCAACTGCGAAGGTATCTCCTTGCCATCGACAGTCACAACAGCCTTAGACACCTCGCCATACTTCCGCAAGTCGATGACTACCGGTTCGTCACTCCTCTCCACATGAGAAGGGTTAGTGACCTTTACCTTCAACATCGTTTGGGCATCCACCCCTAAAGAGAGGAGAAATGCCATCATCAAAAATAAATTTCGTTTCATTATCATAGTTTTTAAGTTTATGTTGATAAGTTACCTCAACTCACAATCAACAAGTAATCCGAGTTCGCATCAAAAAAACATTTACATCTTCAATTCCTTAAACGTCTGTCTCCCCTTCACATAATATTGCCAAAGGATAGAGAATGAGCCAATCTGCGGAATCTCATCTACCACACGATTAGCCTGGATATTCCGACGGTCATCATCAAACTGCGAACGCCATTGATAGAAAGACTTGCGAGCCTTGAAGATTGCCTTAAAATCTCCCCAGTTATGTTTCAACAGCAACATTTCGAAAGCTGCAAGATAGTCAAGAAACCGCCTCGCCCGCATCACACGCTTCAACTCACTGTCAGACAAGTTCTTATAGAGCATTGTCAGATTGTTTCTAAAATTCAAGTATGTCTTCATCGGATTACTTTTAGGCAAGGTTCCACCACCAACATGATAAACCTCACTCTCAGGAATGCAATATATCTTACGCCCCATCAAGTGCAAACGCCAGCAAAGGTCGATTTCCTCGTTATGCGCAAAGAAACGGCCATCCAATCCGCCTGCTTCCCAATAATCCTTAGAACGAATCATCAGACAGGCGCCTGTAGCCCAAAGTATTTCTTGCTGATAATCATACTGTCCATTGTCCCGTTCCACCGTGCCAAAGATCCTCCCCCTACAAAAAGGATAACCATACTGATCCAAGAAACCACCACAAGCCCCAGCATACTCAAAGCTATCCTTGTCGTATTCTGCCAGCAACTTAGGTTGGCAAGCTGCTACCTGAGGATGAGAATCCATGAACTCAATGAGCGGTGTTAGCCAATGGTGGCTCACTTCCACGTCGCTATTGAGCAAGACATAATATTCAGCCTCTATCTGCTTCAATGCACGGTTGTAACCTTCCGCAAAACCGAAGTTCTGCTCTAGGACAATGGTCTTCACCTGCGGAAATTGTGTTTCCAAAAGATGCATGGATTCATCTGACGAACTATTGTCCGCCACCCAAACCTCCGCATCTTGTCGAGAATACTCCACGACATTAGGAAGATACTCTGCCAGCATTTTCTGGCCATTCCAATTCAATATAACAATTGCTACTTTTGCCATAACAATTGCAAAAGTACAAAGAATAATTCATAACTGGAACAAAATTACATAGAATAATTGATAACAAGTATAAAAATCATAGAGAATATCTTATACAAGCTCAAAATTCATAAAGAAAATCTCATATTATGCCCCTAAAAGAGACATAATAGAGAAGTTATGATGATTATGGTTGTTCCTTTAGTCTCTTGTTCAAGAGATTGGTAAACTCATAGTTTTTCAACCCCCACTTGGGAGCAACCAGCAATTCCTTAGGCGATTGGCTTACAAATCTTTCCAGAACCAAGTCCTTCCTGAGCAATCGAATGTATCTTACGATGACATCAATATACTCCTCCACGGTATAGACATGGAAAGGTTTCGCAGCATATTCCTGTGCAAGCCTTGTACCTTTGATTACTTGCATCTGATGAATCTTCAAGATGTCAAGTGGCAAGGAAGAGATTATGGGAGCCTGCCGAATACTTTCTGCAGCATCCTCTCCAGGTAACCCTATAATAATATGCCCTCCCGTCAAAATGCCCCTAGCATGGGTCCTCTCCACCGCATCGCGACTGCAAGCAAAATCGTGTCCACGATTGATACGAACCAAGGTTTCATCATTGGCACTTTCTATCCCATATTCGACCAATACGAATGTACGCCGATTGAGTTCTGCCAGATAGTCCAACAGTTCATCACTTACACAGTCTGGCCGAGTACCAATTACGATACCCACAACATCCTGTACCGCCAATGCCTCTTCATACATTTTCCTTAAAAGTTCCACTCTAGCGTACGTGTTCGTATAAGCCTGAAAATAAGCCAGATATTTCATATCAGGATACTTACGGCTAAAGAAAGCCTTCCCCTCTTCCAACTGTTCCGTTATCGTTTTACTTCGATTGCAATAACTAGGATTGAAAGTACGATTGTCACAATAGCTACAGCCACCACTGGAAATTCTCCCATCCCTATTAGGACAGGAGAACCCCGCGTCTATCGAAATCTTCTGAACTCGGAATTCAGAGAATTGCCTACGTATCCAAGTCCCGAAATCATTATATAAAGCCGACATAACACTCCCCAACAAAGATTAATCTATCAACTCTGCCTTCAAGGCAGTCTTGTCATGGTTAAATTCTCCTAGGCGAATCCTAATAAGCTGGTTATCATACTCTTCCTTGGCTTGGGCTGGAGACAACTCTACTCTCACATAGTTTTTGGTGAATCCATGCATTGCCTTGCCCCGAGGTGCTTTTTCGAAGAGGACTTCCGCTTCCTTTCCAATGTATCGTGCATAAAAGGCTTGCGTTTTCTCGTCACTCAACTCCAACAAACGTTTAGAGCGAAGTTTCTTGTCTTTGTCACTGACTACATAGGGAATCTTTAGCGCCGCTGTACCAGGGCGTTCAGAATATGGGAACACATGCAATTGGGTCACAGGCAAACTTTTCAAAAATTCATAACATTCCTCAAAGCACTCCGATGTTTCTCCACGACATCCTACCATCACATCCACGCCAATGAACGCTTCAGGCATCATCTCCTTAATCAAGTTTACTTTATGTGCAAACAAAGCCTTGTCATAACGACGATGCATCAATTTGAGCACCTTGTCGCTGCCACTTTGCAAAGGGATATGGAAATGAGGCATAAAAGCTCGGCTATTCGCACAATACTCTATCAAATCATCATCGCAAAGGTCAGGCTCCAAACTAGAGATACGGAAGCGCTTAATACCCTCCACCTTGTCCAAGGCCTTTACGAGCTCTATGAAATGCTCATGAGTAGATTGTCCAAAATCACCGATGTTGACACCTGTAATAACGATTTCCTTTCCACCCTCAGAAGCCGCCCGCTCCGCCTGCTCCACCAGAGAGGCAATACTAGGATTGCGAGAGTTACCACGCGCAAATGGAATTGTACAATACGTGCAATAATAATTACAACCATCTTGCACTTTCAAAAAATAACGAGTACGATTGCCACGAGAGCAAGAAGGTTGAAATGTTTTGATATCTTTAGTCTTCACACTATGATGCGCATGCAAAGCTTCAGCTACAGTTTCACCGCCAACAGTTGCCAATCCATTCTCATTAGCAAATTTCTGTGCCCATGCATCGCTAAGATACTGCACTAAATTAGCCTTTTCATTGGCTCCAAGAACCAAATCCACTCCCTGTATCTTACTAACATTCTCGGATTCCAACTGTGCATAGCAACCTGTCACTATGACAAATGCACCTGGATTTTCACGTATCATTCGATGGATTGCCTGTCGGCATTTATGGTCGGCAACCTCTGTAACAGAGCAAGTGTTTATTAAACATATATCTGCCTTTTCTCCCTTACGAGCCGTAACCACCCCCATTTCTTCAAGCATCTTACCAAAAGTAGAAGTTTCCGAGAAATTGAGTTTACAACCCAATGTGTAATAAACAGCTTTTTTACCTTGAAAAGCACTCGTATCTATCATTTTAATTTTATTTCTTTATTTAATATTAAATCCACCATCCATGATGGCCAAGACTTTTTATAAGAACGCTGCCAGCCTCCACAGAAAGAAAGCTAAAAATTGAAATCAGCTAATAGTATAAAAACGAAAAAGCCGCTAGACAGAAGTCTAGCGGTTGTTTCTCTCATTTTTCGTTCGTAAAGTAATCCTAGATTACTTAGCAGAATCAGCAGCAGCTGTATCAGCAACAGCTGAATCAGCAACAGTTGTATCAACCTGAGCTGTATCAGTTGTATCAGCTGAATCAGCGTTTGACTTTGTGTTGTTACCGCAAGATGCGAAAGAGATAGCTGCAACAGCTACGAACATAAAAACTAATTTCTTCATTTTCTTTGCTTTTTAAATCTGTAAAACAATCATTTGTTTATTAAAACGCTGCAAAGGTAAGTATTTTTTCGATAGGTTGTTCTTTTTTTTGTGACTTTTTTTTAGCCATTTTTGTAACATTTTTACAACTAATTGATTTTCAATAACATACAAATTGTTATCAAACGTTAAAGTTTTTACTCTAATAGAGAGCAGCTATTTTTTAACACTTTTATCACATTTATTCAACTCATACCGCCTACCTAATGACAATCGTCTTAAACCAATCTTTCAGCACACCAGCATATTGATTTTGCGAATCAGAAAGAAGAATGACAACCCAAGAACCATCTTTCAATTGGGGCCCCATACACATCCCCTCATAATTGGCAAAAGAATGGTCAAACATCGACAAGCCTGTCTTCCATTCTGCCACCAAAGATTTCTTTACAAAAGGCGTTGACAAGCCAAAAGGTTGCCGCATTGAAAATATTTCCTCAGAATCAATATTTACACGAAATAGTTTACACTTACAAAATGCTCCCAATTTAATTTTAGGTATAAATGCCTCTCGTTCCAGCACTAAGAGCTGACCGTCAGGCAATGTACACAATTCACTAACCCCCATCACGTAAGTCTCGGCATTTCTTCCTGTGGTTGGTCTATCCATCTGATACGCATAACTTCTAATCTGATCATTTCTGCCTATTTGAATCAAGCGCAAACTATTTGCCAGATGGTTTTGTGGCGTAGCTGGCACTCCATCTTTTTTTAGTACACTCTCTGAGATTGTCCATAAGCAATGACGAACAGAATCAAAAGCCAAGGATTCAAAAGCATAATTAGAAGCAAATAAAGAAGAAGGCCATGACATTTCCCATTGATGTTCTCCTTGTTGCTGTTTTTCAACCTCAGACGGAGTTATCGAATATTCCTTTAGTCTAAATTTTCCCTCACTAGCTACTACCAAAGTCGAATCTGACACTTTTGCAATAGCTTCATGGTCAAAATTTCCATCTTTGCCTTTCCACACTCTCCCATCATAAGCAGTTCCGTCAACCATAACCTCATAGCCAAGATTAACCACATTTAAAAGCTCACCTGTTTCAGGATTTACCTGAATGCGAAAATTATAGTACAAAGCACTATCAGACTTATCACTCACGACCGCATATATATCATCATGCAAATGAGTAATCCCGCTATAATTACCAGGTGGAACTGTCTTAGGAAAACTTTTCTGCGGAAAAGTTTTTACCAAACACCAGCTTTTACCCAACGCCTCGGACATACCTAATCCAACAATCTGTGCAAAAAGGGCATTTGGCAAGCATAAGACTCCAACCAAATTCACCAAGAACTTCAACATCTCTGCCTTCATCTTCATATACCTTTATATATATCCTCACAAAGCTGCATAAGTTAAAACAAAATCCATCGTAAGTTCAAAATCAACTATGACTTTTTTCTTAGATTTTAAATTTTCAATCTCACAAGACCAATCGTTCATCGTATCAAATGAATGCACTTTCATCTCACAAAATTGTAACTTTTCTTCAGAAAACAACTTATATATAGTTTCTTTTCCACACCAATGTACCAACAAGCTATCCAATCCCTCTGCCCTTTCATCTCGTCTTAGGAATTTGGATGCGATTTTCTCTACCCTATTACTGACGTATTCTATATCAACTGCTACCTCATGTTTCTTTGACAGAATAACGGCAGCATAGCCTTGGGTGTGAGAAATGCTAACATGATACCCTTTCAGCAACGGTTTGCCTAACGAATTATAAGAAATACAACCAAGTTCACAAACACGATCCTCAGAAATACCAAGCTGAAGCAACATCTCATGCAAAAGTTCCCTTACCACCAAGAACTCTAGCTTCCTCCTTTCACTCTTGAAATGCTCTACTTCCGTCACCAACGACTTCGTCCAAGGAAAACGCTCAACCATTTCCTCCACAGATTCATTTATATCCCATATTCCCAAACTTACCCCAGGATAAACTTCTCTAATATTCACTAATGCCATAAAACTTATTTTTTGCCGATAAATTATTTTTTGCCGACAAAATTACTAAAAAAAAACGAGAAAAGGAAAAAAGGACTAAGTTTTATCCACTTAGTCCTCTTTCTATAGCAAATATAAAAGTTTATCTTTCAAAAAGATGCAGCAACAAACCTATTTTGCATCACATGGATGAACCACAACTTTAATCTTGTTGATTCTTCGTTCATCCATCCCCATGACCTCAAAAGTATAATTTCCATATTCTATCTTTTCATGAAGACTTGGAAAATCCCCTTTAATTTCAAGCAACAATCCTGCCAATGTATCAGCATCCCCCTCGATATCTTCGAATACTTCACCATCGACATTAAGAATCTTACAAAAATCAGTCAATAAAGTCTTTCCTTCAAAAATGTACGTATTATAATTTAATTTGGAGTAAAATTTCTCCTCTTCATCATACTCATCATTGATTTCTCCAACTATCTCCTCCAGTATATCTTCCAACGTAACAATACCACTTGTACCCCCAAACTCATCCACAACGATTGCAATATGCACCTTATTATCTTGAAATTCCCTTAAAAGATCATCAATTTTCTTGGTTTCTGGTACAAAATAAGGTGGTCGAATCAAACTTTGCCATCTGAAAGAAGCAGGCTTATCCAAATGCGGTAGCAAATCTTTGATATACAAGACTCCTCTGATATTGTCCGTATTGTCCTGATAGACAGGGATGCGGCTATAATTATTCTCTACAATACATTTCAGCACATCAGGGTAACTGCTTTTAATATCCAAATCTACAACATTCTGCCTACTGGTCATCACCTCCTTGGCCGTCTCATCACCAAAACGAATGATTCCCTTCAACATACTTTGTTCGTTTTTGATATCATCCTTATCTGTAAGTTCCAAAGCTTGCTCCAAGTCATCAACGCTCAAAACATGATTTTCTTTCTTGACTATTCGTTCAGCTAAAACGCCACTTTTCAAAAGAACATTTTCCAAAGGCCAAAACAACTTACGAGCCAGCAAGACCCCACCTACAAAACGACGGCAAAATTGGAGCGGATTCTTACGGCTATAAACCTTAGGCATAATTTCTCCAAACAGTAAGAGGAGAAAAGTAAGAAGAATCGTAATAATCAAGAATTGCAGCCAATAAGCTTTTTCGCCAAAATGAACAACACCAGCGAAAACATAATTCAAGAGCATGATAATTGTAACATTGACAAAGTTATTTGTAATAAGAATCGTTGCCAATGTACGCTCCGAATCATTGCGTAACATTTGTATTTTTTTGTCCGTTTCAGTTTTTTCGCTTTCCAACTCATCTATATCTGTAGGTGAAAGGCTAAAGAATGCAATTTCCGACCCACTTGCAAAAGCCGACATCAACAATAGTATTGCGGCCAAAAAAGCCGCAATAAAAACACCAACCGAAGGAGTTAAAAAAGAGACATCGGCCAATGCTTCTGAAATATTAAATATATCCAATTTCTTTATTATTTAAAAAGGTAAACCATCTTCTTTACTTTCCGTTGACACGTTCTGTGCCGGTCTATCAGAAAGTTTGTTATCAGAAGTCAACTGAGAAGTAATGTTTGACTCAAGATGTGTACCTGTCGCACTCGAATTAGAAGCACCTGCTAACGAAGACATCTTAGAAACAAGCATTTCCAAATTGTCAACATAAATTTCTGTGACATATTTTCTCTTGCCTTGCTTGTCATCATACATACGATACCTAATCTTGCCCTCGACATACAACTTATCCCCCTTTCTCACATACTTCTCTACGTATTTGGCTAAGCCACGAAAGAAAACAAGGTTATGCCAATCGGTATGATCAGGAACCTGTGTTCCGTTCTGAAGCGTATATCCCCTCTCTGTCGTTGCCAAAGAAACTTGAGCAACGGCCTGATCCGCATCATAATAACGCACATCAGGATCCTTACCGACATTCCCTATTAACATCACCTTATTCATAATCCAACATTATAATCATTTCCACATACCAAGATAACGGAACTGAAAGTTCTTACCTTTTGCAGAAGGGAACTGACTTCTAGAATCCACTCGTCCCCTCAAATGCTCCACTATTCTTTCATAGCATTCCATGCCAGAACTAGCTTTGACATCTGCCACAAAATGCGTATCACGATACTCATGCTTACCCGTAGAAGGAATCAAAACAACTCGTTTAAAATCCAAACTGCCCTCATACCATCCAGGCAACTCTTCAGTCAAGCGATTGACAGGAGCTGGCGTTTGCGCATCATGATGTTCCAAGGAAGCTGCACCACGCAAAGCTTTCTTGTCCTTAAAATCCTGCATACAAGCAGCAGCAGTCTTAATAATGATGAAATAAACTCTAGGACGCACCTTATATCGCTTAGGATAGCAAACATCACTTGCAGCGTACTCACGAATATCAGCCTCAAGTTCACGATTCATCCCAATCTCAGAAATACTATTCAAAAATTCAATTGCTTCATCGGCAGAAGAAACAAACGTCTCCTTGTCGAAATATCTAATATACAAATTCATAGCTTGGTATGTTTCTCTCTTTTAAGAATCTAAAGAAAAGAGCGGAAAACGGGACT
>DKCU01000022.1:15756-15914 GCA_002451555.1 Candidatus Segatella albertsiae | reverse complement strand
ATAACTTCTCATTCCATAACTTCTCTTTTTTCGTCGTTCAATAACACCTCTGCAAGTCTGCAATATCTATCCTGCAAATCTTCAAAGCCCATTCCACAACCAAACAGAAGGCAAGGGTGAAACGAAAAAAGGGAGATGCGGAAAATCTAACTGTCAGT
>DKCU01000022.1:0-15709 GCA_002451555.1 Candidatus Segatella albertsiae | reverse complement strand
TGTCAGTGTCAGCGTCAGAAACTAACACTTTTCTTGACTTATCGCAAATATCCCTTAAAATATGTAATTATCACACGTCGAAATTTGGTGGTTTCAAATATTCTTTGTAATTTTGCGCCATATTTCAAGGGTCGGGTAAAAGCGGCTCGATAAGTGGAACTCAATAGTAGGTAAAACTCTATTCAAAATATCAATAGTCAATGGCTGAAACAAAAAAGATTAAGACAGCTTTGGTGTCTGTCTTCCACAAGGATGGCTTGGACGAGTTGCTCGCCAAGTTGAACGAAGAGGGTGTTAAGTTCCTGAGCACTGGTGGTACTCAGAAGTTCATCGAGTCCCTCGGTTATGAATGTCAAAAAGTTGAGGATGTCACCACATACCCATCTATCCTCGGTGGTCGTGTGAAGACTCTTCACCCTAAAATATTTGGAGGCATCTTGGCTCGCCGTGACAACGAGGGCGACCAGGAGCAGATGAAGGAATACGAGATTCCAGCCATCGACCTCGTCATCGTTGACCTCTATCCATTCGAGCAGACCGTGGCAAGCGGTGCCAGCGATGCCGACATCATCGAGAAGATCGACATAGGCGGTATCTCCCTGATTCGTGCCGGAGCCAAGAACTTCAAGGACGTGGTCATCGTGCCAAGCAAGGCTGAGTACAGCGTGCTCCTCGATATCCTCAAGAAGAAGGGCGCCGAGACCGACATCGAGGATCGCAAGATGTTTGCAGAGCGGGCCTTCGGCGTAAGCTCTCATTACGACACTGCCATCCACGCTTGGTTTGCAAAGTAATCTCAGAATAAAATTTTAAGCTTAAAATATTTAGTATTACATTTAAAAAATGGGATTTTTTTCATTTATTCAGGAAATCGCAATGGACTTGGGTACCGCCAACACCATCATTATCAGTGATGATAAGATCGTGGTGGACGAACCTTCTGTTGTCGCCCTCGACCGCCGCACTGACAAGATGATCGCCGTGGGCGAGAAGGCAAAGATGATGTACGAGAAGACTCATGATAACATTCGTACAATCCGCCCATTGCGCGATGGCGTTATCGCCGACTTTACTGCCTGCGAGCAGATGATGCGTGGACTCATCAAGATGGTCCACACCGGAAGCCGTCTGTTCTCACCTTCACTCCGCATGGTGATAGGTGTTCCTTCTGGCTCTACCGAGGTTGAGCTCCGTGCCGTGCGCGACTCTGCCGAGCATGCCGACGGACGTGACGTTTATTTGATTTTTGAGCCTATGGCTGCCGCTATCGGTATCGGTATCGACGTGGAGGCACCAGAGGGCAACATGATAGTTGATATAGGTGGTGGTTCTACCGAGATTGCCGTGATTTCTCTCGGTGGTATCGTATCCAACAACTCCATCCGTACTGCTGGCGATGACCTCACAGCCGACATCCAGGAGTACATGAGCCGTCAGCACAACGTGAAGGTTTCTGAGCGTATGGCTGAGCGTATCAAGATTCACGTGGGCTCTGCCTTGACCGACCTGGGCGACGAGGCTCCTGAGGACTTCATCGTACATGGTCCTAACCGCATCACCGCCCTCCCAATGGAGGTGCCTGTATGCTATCAGGAGATTGCTCATTGCCTCGACAAGACCGTGGCTAAGATTGAGAACGCCGTGCTCTCTGCACTGGAGAATACTCCTCCTGAGCTTTACGCCGACATCGTGAAGAATGGTATCTGGCTCTCTGGTGGTGGTGCCTTGCTCCGTGGTCTCGACAAGCGACTCCAGGACAAGATCAACATTCCATTCCATATCGCCGAGGACCCATTGCACAGTGTGGCTAAGGGCGCTGGCATCGCATTGAAGAACGTGGATCGTTTCTCTTTCTTGATGAGATAATTCTTTTTCTCGTGAGAGACAATCCTTTTTTGTGATTATATATAATAAGAGGTGAGCATCCTACCGATAAACGGCGGATATTCATCTCTTATTCATAAAGTGATATTAGATACTATTAAAAAAGTATGCACAACCTTTTAGAGTTTTTGGCGAAATACAACCATTGGTTTGTCTTCGTGATTCTTGAGGTGGTGAGTTTCGTACTCTTGTTTCAGTTCAACAGTTACCAGGGTAGCGTATGGTTCTCTTCAGCCAATGCGGTGTCGGGCAAGCTCTATGAATGGGATGCCAACGTGGAGACGTTCTTCTCGCTCACCAAGGTGAACCAGGAGCTCACCCAGCGCAATGCCTACCTGGAGCAACAGGTGCATCAGCTGTCAGAGAAGTTGACCGATGTCACCAAGGACAGTAGTTTCATGCACCGTGGACAGGTGGAGCTCTTGCACAACTATCACCTGATTCCCGCCAAGGTGGTCGCCAACAGTATCGATAAGCCAAGCAATCTGATGACCATCGACAAGGGTAGCGCAGATGGTGTCCGCAAGGATATGGGTGTCGTATGCGGCACGGGTGTCGTGGGCATCGTCTATCTGGTGTCGGAGCATTATTCCGTGCTCATCCCGGTGCTCAACGTGAAGTCGAACATCAGTTGTACGATACAGAATCGCGGCTACTTCGGTTACTTGCGCTGGAAGGGCGGTGTCTCAGAGTATGCCTACCTCGAAGATGTGCCACGTCATGCCCACTTCAAGTTGGGCGACAATGTGGTGACAAGCGGCTATTCGGCAGTATTCCCTCCGGGCGTATTGGTGGGTAAGGTGTTACATGTGTTCAATTCGGCCGATGGCTTGTCGTACCGAGTGCAGCTGAAACTATCCACAGATTTCGCCAAGCTTCGTGACGTATGCGTCATCGACGATGCAGCCATGCGTGAGCGATTGGAAATCATGAGAGCCGCACAAGACTCCATCAGACCACAGTAATTTACAATGTATAATTTACAATGTATGATTTAATCAAGGATGCGCCCTAAAAGGGCAAAGGCATCATGTCAGCAAGCTTGAGAATAAAGCTTTTCAGCCTGAATCCTTACTTATTTGCAAAACTTGAATAGGTTATAGATTGTAGATTATAAATTTATTAGTTATAAAATGAGTATAGAACAAGTAAAACGCATTGGACTCTTCGTAGTGTTGCTGTTGGTGCAGGGACTTGTGCTCAACCACATCCACCTCTTCGACTGTGCCACCCCCTTGCTCTACATCATCTTGGTGATGCACTTCCGTCGTAATCAGCCACGATGGTCGGCGTTGCTTTGGAGCTTCGCTTTGGGACTTTGCGTCGATGTCTTTGCCAACACGCCAGGCGTTGCTGCGGCATCCATGACGGTGATGGGCTTGGTTCAGCCTTATCTCTTCGAGCTCTTCGTCCCGAGGGATAGCGCCGAAGACCTCGAACCCTCCATCCGATCCATCGGTGTCACCTCTTTTTTCTGGTACGCCTTCATCATGGTGCTGCTCTATTGCATCCTCTTTTTCACTTTGGAGACTTTCAATTTCTTCAATTGGTTGCAATGGCTCGAGTGTATCGGCGGTAGCACGCTTCTCACTTACCTCCTCGTCATGGTGCTGGAGAACTTTAGGAAATAGAGTTTGAAGTTAGGTGTTAGACGTTTGAAGTTAGAAGATTTATCCTATAACATATTGATAAGAAATGATAGATTATAATCTCGAAAAGCGTAGGTTTGTGATAGGTGGGGTGGCGATAGCGATTGTCGTCATCTACATGATTCGTCTCTTTACGCTTCAGATTATGAGCGATGACTATAAGAAAAATGCCGACAGTAATGCTTTCCTTAAGCAGATAGAATATCCTTCGCGTGGCGCCATCTACGACCGCAACGGCAAGCTGATGGTCTATAACCAACCTTCTTACGACATCATGGTGGTGATGAACGAGGAGAAGAATCGCCTCGATACGATGGACTTCTGCAATGCGCTGGGTATCACCAAGGAGTTTTTCATCAAGCGTATGAACGACATCAAGGACAGAAGCAAGAATCCTGGTTACTCTCGCTATACGCAGCAGCTCTTCATGACCCAGTTGTCCGACAAGGACTTCAGTGTCTTTCAGGAGAAGATGTTCCGCTTCCCGGGCTTCTATGTGCAGAAGCGAAGCATCCGAGAATACACCTATCCTTACGCAGCCCATGTGCTGGGCGATGTGGGCGAGGTGTCGGAGAGCGACATCGAGGACGACGATTACTATCAGCCGGGCGACTATATCGGAAAGTTGGGCTTGGAGAAACATTACGAGAAAGAGCTTCGAGGTCAAAAGGGTGTTAAAATTATGCTTCGTGATGCACGAGGAAGAATACAGGGCAGTTACCAGAACGGTAAGTTCGACCAGAAACCTATTGCGGGCAAGGACTTGACGCTAGGCTTGGACGTGAATCTTCAGGCTCTGGGCGAAAGGTTGCTTCAGGGCAAGATAGGAAGTATTGTCGCCATCGACCCACGCACGGGAGAGGTGCTCGCCATGGTATCATCTCCAACCTACGACCCTCGTAGGCTCGTGGGCAAGCAAAGGGGAAAGATGCACAAGTGGCTCTCCCAGAATCCTTGGAAACCGCTATTGAACCGTAGCATCATGGGACAATATCCACCGGGCTCTACCTTCAAGACCACCCAGGCATTGACATACCTCACCGAGGGTATCATCACGCCTAGCACGGCTTTCCCTTGCCATCATGGATTCTCATACAAGGGCTTGCACGTGGGCTGTCACGGTCATGCCTCGCCTATCGCCTTGGTAGATGCCATCAGCACCTCCTGCAATGGCTACTTCTGTTGGGGACTCTATTATATGATAGGAGCCAAGCGCAAGTATGGTTCGGTGCAGAAAGCTATGGACACTTGGCGCGACTATATGGTGAGCATGGGATTTGGCTATAAGTTGGGCATCGACCTGCCTGGCGAGAAACGAGGCTTGATTCCAAATGCCGCTTATTACGACAAGGCATACAAGGGCTCGTGGAATGGACTGACCATCATCAGTATCTCCATCGGTCAGGGCGAGGTCAACCTCACGCCTTTGCAAATCGCCAACCTGGGCGCTACCATCGCCAACCGTGGCTACTACTACGTGCCTCACGTGGTGCGCAAGGTGAAAGGTGAACCGCTCGACACGCTCTATACACGCCGTCATGTGACCAAGGCTTCGAGGCGCGCTTACGACTATGTGGTGGCTGGTATGAGAAGTTCGGCCTTGCGAGGCACCTGTAAGATGCTCGGTCGCTATGACTTCGAGCCTTGTGGCAAGACGGGTACGGCTCAAAACCGTGGTCACGACCACTCTGTATTCATGGGATTTGCTCCAATGAACAATCCTAAGATAGCCATTGCCGTGTATGTGGAGAATGGTGGATGGGGAGCCGACTACGGTGTTCCTATCGGCGGATTGATGATGGAGCAATATCTCAAAGGCAAGCTTTCGCCGTCTTCCGAGAGGCAAGCCACGGAGATGCAGCATCGCCGTATCTCTTATGGTTCTAGCAGTAGATAAAATGGTAAATAGAAAATATGGCTCAATTATCTGATAATAAACAACCGACTGGAGTGCTTCGCTCGCTCGACTGGTGGACGATAGGCATCTATTTGGCATTGCTCATCTTCGGATGGATCAGTGTTTGCGGTGCCAGCTATACCTATGGCGACAATGATATTTTCAGTTTGGGTACTCGTTCGGGTATGCAAATCGTCTGGATTGGCACGTCGATAGCGTTGGGATTTGTCATCTTGATGCTTGATGACCGATTCTATGACACCTTCTCGTATGTGATTTATGGTGTGCTGATATTGCTGCTCTTCGCCACGATATTCAATCCACATAGCATCAAGGGCTCGCATTCGTGGCTCGTGCTGGGACCTCTGCGATTGCAACCTGCCGAGTTTGGCAAGTTTGCCACGGCACTGGCTGTGGCTAAGTTTATGTCTAGTTATGGATTCAACATTCATAACATGAAGCATTTCATGGCTGCTGTCGGCATCATCTTGCTTCCGATGGTTTGTATCGTGGGACAAAGGGAGACGGGCTCGGCGCTTGTCTATTCCGCTTTCTTCCTGATGCTCTATCGCGAGGGAATGCCTGGAAGCATCCTCTTCACGGCGGTGGCCATGGTGGCTTACTTCGTGATAGGCGTGAAGTTTGAGAATGTGATGATGTGGGACACTTATACCTCGGTAGGCAAGTTTGTGGTGCTCTTGCTGGTTCAGATATTCACGGCAGGCATGGTCAACTCCTATACTGCCAATAAGAAGCACATGTTTGTGATATTGGGTTATGGAGTGGGCATAACGTTGCTGTTCTTGCTATTCTCAACGTATGTCATTCCTTTCGACATCGTTTGGGTTCAGCTAGGCCTTTGCGCCGCCATGGTAGGCTTCTTGGTATATCAGGCTTTGGCGACTCGTCTTCGCAATTATTACTTCATAGCGGCGTTTGCGTTGGGCTCCATCGCCTTTTTCTATTCAGCCGACTATGTGCTCAACAATGTGATGGAACCTCACCAGCGTGTGCGTATCAATGTGCTCTTGGGCTTGGATGAGGACTTGGCTGGTGCAGGATATAACGTGCATCAGAGTGAGATCGCCATCGGTTCGGGAGGATTGCAAGGTAAGGGCTTCTTGAATGGTACCCAGACCAAGCTCAAGTTCGTGCCAGAGCAGGATACCGACTTCATCTTCTGTACGGTAGGTGAGGAAGAGGGATTCTTAGGCTCGGCTGGTGTCTTGCTTCTCTTCTTGGCATTGATATTGCGGCTCATTCACTTGGCGGAGCGACAACCCTTCAAGTTTGGACGAATCTATGGCTATTGTGTGCTGAGTGTGTTCCTCTTCCACTTGTTCATCAATGTGGGTATGGTGCTCGGCTTGACGCCTGTCATTGGTATTCCTTTGCCGTTCTTCAGTTATGGCGGTAGTTCGCTTTGGGGCTTCACCATCTTGCTGTTTATCTTCCTGAGGATAGATGCTGGAAGAAATCTGGTGAGAAGCTGATGCGCTTTTAGAGATATAAAAATAAAAAATCCTTATGGAAGAGACAAAGCAAGGCTCTGTTCCATAAGGATTTTTAGTTTACTGAACTTTCGTAAGAAATCAAGAATCGCCCGAATCCTTACTTTCTTACGAAACTTGAACCATTTATTCTTTCACCTGGTTCAACTTCAATCCGATGTCGCTGATACCAGGTAGGATTTCACGTTTCATATCATGGCGTACTGTGACATGGATGGAGTCTCCCTCGTTGATATGATATACGTTGATAGGGAAATTGTATTGGTAATAGCTGATGCCTTGTCCCTTGGTGATGCCATTCTTGTCGGTGAGATTGCATTGGACGGTATCTACTTTCTCAATCTTCTCCCATTTCTTCTCTTTGCTTGGAAAGATGGTCTGCTCCACGATGAGGGTCAAACTCATGAAAGGATAACCACCTGTGATGCGCAAACCTACTTGTTCCTGGTAGTAACCGCTTGCTGCAAGTGGAGGAACCTCAAACGAAAGCATATCGTTCTTCTCCCATCCTGCGATAGGAGTGTGCATATATGAGTCATATACCAACGTATCCTTGCAGGATGAGAGAAGAGAAACCAATAGGAAGGTTCCTATTATTAATAATGTATAGAATGGTCTTTTCATTCTTTCTTCATCTATTTATTCCGCAGACTTATTCTCTTGTAGAGGACGGTTGCCGCCTTGCTGATTGTTGCCAGCTTGCTGGTTGTTGCCGCTTTGTTGATTATTGCCATTATTTTGAGTACGTTCTCCTTGTGGTCTGCGATTTCTTGGGGGGCGATTATTCCTCGGTGGGCGGTTCTCGCCTTGCTGACGGTTTTCTGTCTGTTGACGATTTTCTGTCTGTTGACGATTCTCGCCTTGCGTCTGATAGTCTCGATTTCGATGATCTCGGTTTCGGTTGTCACGATAGCGGTTGTCTCGATTTCGATTGTCGCGACGGCGATAATTGTCTCGTCGATTGCCTTGTCTGTCTTGGCGTTCGCCTTGTTGGCCATTTGCTTGGCGTTCGCTTTGCTGTCCTTTCTGTAGAGATATTCCTTGTTGCTCGTTCTGTGGAGCTTGGGCTTGTTCTCCATTTTGTGGAGCTTGGCTTGCTCCATTGTTAGTGACGGCATTCGTGCTTTCCCCTTGGTTGTTGCGTCCCTTGTTATTTCTCTTCTTTCGTTTAGCCTTGTCAAAACGGCTCAAGTCAGCTTCTGCCAAGAGGTCAACAGACTTAGGCTTAGCCTTCACCTTGCCATCTTCCAAGAGGCTCAAAGGTTTTTCGCCACGACGATTCATCTCGATGATTTCCTTGGCACGTTCGGCGGTGATGGTCTCCAGGTTGGAAGCCATGTTCTTATCGGAAGAGTAAGTGATGAGACCAGCGAGGATGTCGGTCTTGAACTGATGGAAGTCTCCATCGGCAGTCTGTAGTACGACGTCCTTGGCAGGAATTTTCTTGCTTGCCTCCACGTAGTTATCTACCTCATAGTTGAGACAGCACTTCAACTTGGCGCACATACCAGCCAACTTCTGAGGATTCAATGAGATGTCCTGGAAGCGAGCGGCATTGGTGCTCACGCTAACGAAGTTTTTCATCCATGTGGCGCAACAGAGTTCACGACCGCAAGGGCCTGTTCCACCGATTCGTCCCGCTTCTTGTCGTGCACCAATCTGCTTCATCTCGATACGCACGTGGAAGGTGTCGGCAAGCACCTTGATGAGCTGACGGAAATCGACACGCTCGTCGGCGATATAATAGAAAATCGCCTTGTTGCCGTCGCCTTGGTACTCCACGTCGCCGATTTTCATCTTCAATCCCAAGTCCTTGGCTATCTGTCTGCTCTGAATCATGGTGCCATGCTCACGGCTCTTGGCTTCCTTCCATTTGTCGATATCCACAGGCTTGGCGATGCGATAGATGCGCTTGATGTCATCAGCCGACTTGAGGTTGGCCTTCTTGATTTGGAGTTTGACCAATCGACCCGTCAAGGTCACCACGCCAATATCATGGCCTGGGCTAGCCTCCACAGCCACGATGTCGCCCTTCTTGAGGTCGATGTTGTTGACATTGTGATAATATCCCTTGCGGGTATTCTTGAATTGCACTTCCACGAGGTCGGTGCTCTCGGCGTTGCCTGGTACGTCGGCAAGCCAGTCGTATGTGTTCAGTTGCTTGTCCTGTCGCCCACATGCCTTGCAGCATAGACCACGGTCGCAACCGTTCCACATCTTGAATTTCATATCCTTGTAGTCCATTTATTCCAATGTTAAGTGTTCAATGTTAAATGTTAAGTTGGGCTGACGCCTTCCTTATTGTATATTGTTTTAATAATTTTCTAATTTTAATTTAATAGATTCTTTTTGCTACTTTCTAATGAGCAGGACGATGATTTTCAGTGCCAGGTCGAAGAAGACGATCTTAGGGTTGGCGTTTTGTGAGATGAATCGTTTGCACTCGTCGAAGAGATTGAAGATGTCGATGATATTGGCCTCGTTGATGAAACGGGCGAAGTTCTTGGCGAAGTCTTCTTCCTCTTGCGTCATATAGGAGAGGTTCTCGTCATGGAAATTGTACATGAAACTCTCCCTGAGCATGTGGTTGAAGTAGTCGAGCATACGCTTCTGCTTCTCTCGCCCGAAGGTAGCCACTATCTCGCTCCATTTCTTCAAGTCATGGATGTTGCGCATATAAGCTAGTCGCATGAGCATGATGAACATGTCGAGATGCTGGCGGTTCTCATTGCCCGACTTGAGTTCTTCGATGGCGGCATTCCAGTTGCCATGGGCGATGCGGGCGATGCGATGTGCCATGTTCGGTTCCAAAGTCCTGCGCTTGATGAGAGCCTCCTCCAGCTTTTCGTCCTCGATTTTCTTGAAGTCGATGCGTTGCGTACGGCTTCGGATGGTCTCCAGCAGAAGCTCAGGCTCTTCGCTCACCATGACGAAGAAGGTCTTGGCAGGTGGCTCTTCGAGGAGTTTGAGAATCTTGTTGGCACTCGTGATGTTCATTCGCTCGGGCAGCCAGATGAGACTCACCTTGTTGCCACCCAGCACCGACTTGAAGTTGAGCTTGTGGGAGAGGTCGTCCGTCTCCTCGGCGGTGATGATGGCTTGCTTGTTGAAGTCAGCATCCGACTTGCCCATCTTTTCCATCCACTGGTCGATTTGGAAATAGGGACCCTTTGCCAGAAGTTCCCTCCATTGGCTGGCGAAGTCGTCGCTGATAGGCTTGTGGTCGCTCGCCATGTCGGAGGTCTTGATGGTAGGGTAGGTGAAGTGCAGGTCGGGATGCTCCCACTTCTTGAGCATGGCTGAAGTGCGGCGTTCGGCATCTGTGAGTTGTGATACATCGTCGGTATCCATGTTCTCTCCCATCAGGTAACTGGCAAACGCCAAAGCCACCGCCATCTTGCCGCATCCTTTCGGACCGCAGAACAGCAGGGCGTGGGGGATGCGCTCCTCTTGTGCCATATTCATGAGGCGTGCCCAAACATCTTCTTGACCTATAACTTCATTGAATTTCATGAATGTTTAATGTTAAATGTTAAGTGTTGAATTAGTCTTGCGCCCTCAGAGCTATTGAATTCTTCACTCTTCACTCTTCGTTCTTCGCTTAAAAAAGACTCTTTGCGATTTGCTTCACGCTATCCACGGCGGAGACGGTGAAGAAATGCACATTGTTGTAACCATGTTCGAAGAGATCCTTCACCTGTGCGGTGGTCCACTCGATACCTAGAGCCTTGGCATCTTCGTCGGTCTTGCACTTCAAGACCTCCTGTGCCAACGCCTCAGGAATGTCGCAATGGAAGGTCTTCGGTACGACGGTGAGCTGGCTCAGCTTGGCGAAAGGCTTGATGGCAGGGATGATAGGAATGGTGATGCCCATCTTGCGTGCCTTCTCCACGAACTCATAGAACTTCTCGTTGTCATAGAAAAGTTGGGTGACGGCGTAAGATGCGCCCAGCTGTTGCTTCTCCAGGAGATACTGCATGTCCATCTCCAGGTTAGGAGCTTCCTCGTGCTTCTCTGGATAACAAGCCACACCGCAACAGAATTTCTCGCCAGGATGCTTGATAGGCGTGCCGTCATGGAAGAATCCATCGTTAAACTGGTTGATTTGCTTCAACAAGTCGGTGGCATGTGCATGACCATTAGGGGTAGGAGTGAACTGTCGGTCTTCCTTCGCCTTGTCGCCACGGAGTACGAGCACATTGGAGATACCCAAGAACTGGAGGTCGAGCAATTCGTACTCGATGTCATCCTTCGAGGCACCACTACAGATGATGTGAGGAATGACCGGGATGTCGTACTTGTTTTGGATGGCACCTGCGATGGCGATGGTACCAGGGCGACGGCGCACACGCTGGCGAGTGAGTAATCCGTTCTCCAACTCCTTATACACATACTCGCTATGATGAGTCGTGATGTTGATGAAGCGAGGGTTGAACTCTTTCAGAGAGTCGATGGTGCGGAACAGAGCCGTCGTGCCGTTGCCTTTCAAAGGAGGAAGTACCTCGAAAGAGAAGCCCTTCTTCTGTCCTTCTTTATTTAGAAAATCTGCTATGTTCATATCTTGAAAATATCTATTTAAATAATGGTGGCAAACCTGTACCCGAAGGCAGGAGTGCCTTTTTGGTTGCAAAAATACAAAAAAATGAGGGGAAAAACGAAGATTGAGCGTATTATTTGGTGAGAAATCTTATAATAATAGGTGGAAAACGCCGTTTTTATAGATAAAATTCCTTTTGAAAACAATAAACAAGAAAATAAAACCTAAGATTAATTATGGAACAAAACCAAAAAGGCTCTAAAGCCTATCTTATCTCAATCGTGATGGTCGCCGTGTTGGGCGGCTTGCTTTTCGGTTACGATACCGCCGTGATATCGGGTGCCGAGAAGGGTTTGCAGGCATTCTTCATGGGTGCCAAGGATTTTACTTATACTGATTTCTGGCACGGATTCACTTCTTCCAGTGCCTTGATTGGTTGTATCATAGGCTCGGCTCTGTCGGGTGTGCTTGCCTCCAACTGGGGGCGTAAGCGTTCGTTGATATTTGCCGGTGTGATGTTCTTTGTCTCTGCTTGGGGCTCCATGTGCCCGGAGAGTATGGTCTTGCCTGAGGGCGAGCCTAACCTCACGCTTCTCATTGTCTTCAATATCTATCGTGTCATCGGTGGTATCGGTGTGGGTTTGGCATCTGCCGTTTGTCCGATGTATATCGGTGAAATAGCACCAAGCAACATCCGTGGTATGTTGGTTTCTTGGAACCAGTTTGCCATCATCTTCGGTCAGTTGGTGGTCTATTTCGTCAATTTCTTCATCCTTGGCGACCATATAGCTCCAGCTATTCAGAGTTTGGGCAATGGTATGAATCAGATTCTCAATGGAGGAGAGGCTGCATGGGCTATCGAGACAGGTTGGAGATATATGTTTGGCTCTGAGATGGTTCCAGCCGGCTTGTTCGCCTTGCTCATCTGCTTTGTGCCAGAGACTCCTCGCTATCTGGCGATGGTGGGTCAGGATGCCAAGGCAGAGCGTATTCTCGCTCGCATCAATGGTGCGGCTGAGGCAAAGAAAATCTTGGACGACATCAAGAACACCGTTACCGAGAAGAAGGAGAAGTTGATGACATACGGTTTCCTTTGCATCTTTGTGGGTGTGATGCTTTCTGTGTTCCAGCAGGCTGTGGGCATCAATGCCGTGCTCTATTACGCTCCTCGTATCTATGAGGCAATGGGATTTGACAATCCTATGGTTCTCACCGTGTTCAATGGTATCGTGAACCTTGGTTTCACCTGTGTGGCCATCTTTACGGTCGAGAAGTTGGGACGCAAGCCTTTGCTCATCGTCGGTTCTCTGGGTATGGCATTGGGAGCCATCGGAGTGGCTATCACCTTCGGCAATCCTCAGTTGCAGTTGCTCTGTATGATTTCCATCATGGTATATTCAGCATCCTTTATGTTCTCTTGGGGTCCTATCTGCTGGGTGCTCATCGCCGAGGTGTTCCCTAATACCATCCGTGGCGCCGCCGTTGCCATCGCCGTTGCCTTCCAGTGGATATTCAACTGGATAGTATCTACCTCGTTCGTGCCTCTTGCCAACAGCATGGGCTATTGGTTCACCTATGGCTTGTATGGTGTTATCTGTATCCTCGCCGCCATCTTCGTATGGAAGCTCGTGCCTGAGACCAAGGGTAAGACCTTGGAGGATATGACCAAACTCTGGAAGAAAGAATAAGAAGAAATAAGAAGAAATAAGAAGAAATAAACAGAAATAAAAAGTGAGGCGCAATCATCATCCCGATGGTTGCGCCTCTTTGTTTTCAATGAGTTTTAATTATTTAAGAGAGTATTAACTAGACATATACTTGTAAGTTGTTTGTAATGTCTTTGTATGTTTAGTTCTTCTTGCCTTCCCACTTAGGCTGGCAGAGGAACGGAACTGATGCATAACCTGATACAGAGTTCTTGAGATAGTCGGTCTTCTTGCCATCCACATAGATAGCTGCCAAATAGAACTGGAAGCCCAACTTGTGGTTAGTCCAATCGCATACGCCAAAAGTATATGGGCTGTATGAGAAAACGAGATTAACTTTATGCTCTGCAGGTGTGCTGCCATAAGTAAGGTTCATAGTGAGAGCCTCAGGGCAAGCATAGATGTAAGCTACAGTATTTGTGCTTTGTGGCTGTACGACAAATTTGCAACGAAGAGTAGTTGGCTCCTGTTCTGCGATAGCTGCCTTCAAATCGTCATTGCCTGAGATGTGCTCAGCCATAGCTGCAACAGGGAAGTTGGCGATAGTCATGGTGCTGTCTGCGTACAGACTGATTTGGCAAGCTGTCTCAACGGAGTCTGTTTGGTTGTTGACATCTGCTGCATTCTTCTTTTGATAGGTGAGCATCATGCTGCTGTAAGAGCCAGCCATGCTTCTTTGGTAGGCGGTCTGCTGTTCCTTGGTTAAAGGTGTGTAACTGTTGTCATCACCTGTATTACAAGAAGTGAAAGACAAAGCTGCAACCATGGCAGCCATGATAGAGAGTAATGTAATTTTCTTCATTTTATGTTTAAATTTTAAAATATTATTTCCATTTGCAGTTATCTGCTTTCTTTTATAAAACTCCAAAAATAGGAAATCTTGCATCTGCTACAGGTTAATGTATGTTAATAAACCAGACGTAGGATAATCTGTGTAGTAGATTTATATTCTTTTATGTTCTTGGCATAAAAAGATTCACGAAATTTCGTCCAATTTGAAAACATTGTGTATCTTTGCAATCGTTTGTGTGTAGGCGAGGTTACGTCGAATAGAGTCGGGATTACTGGACTCGAACCAGCGACCTCACGCCCCCCAGACGCGTGCGCTACCTACTGCGCCAAATCCCGAGCTTTTTGAAAGCGGATGCAAAAGTAACATTAAGTTTTTGAAAATAGGACAATCTTGACTCTAATTTTAGGAATTTTGCAGATTTCTATGAGAAATTAGTAAATAGATGGCTCTTTTTATCGCTAACTTAGTAACGGATTAACAATAAAAATGAATAGACAATAATAATGCAATAGAAAATGAAAGCAAAAAAAAGATTTGAGTTGAAGCTGAAAGGGACGCTTCTCTTGTTGGTATGCTTGCCATTGCTCGCTTGCAATGGAAGCAAGTCGAACCCTCGTGAACTTTTGAAAAGTGCGGTGTCGGATGTTCGTGAAGGTTATGAGGATGGTATCAGAGGTGATGAGTCTGCATCTACTTCCAGTGATGCCGTTAATTTGACTTCCAGTGATGAGGTCGATGGTGTTGAAATCCCTGTTTATACCAAGGGAACTCTTTCTGAGACCGTCAAGAAACGTTATTCTTATACGGTGTCTTACAATCATCAGATGAAGAACCCGAACTGGGTGGCTTGGACCATCACGGCAGACCATGCCTCGGGCAAGGTGCAGCGCATGGATTTCCAGGACGATGATGATATGCCTGATCCTAAAGGGTATCTTTCTGATTATTACAACAGCGGATACGATAGGGGACACATGTGTCCGGCTGGCGATAATAAGTGGAGCGAGAAGGCAATGGAGGATTGTTTCTTGATTACCAATATGTGTCCACAGGACGGTGGCTTGAATCGTGGTATGTGGAACTCCATCGAACAGCAATGCCGTGGTTGGGCGAAGACTTATGGGAAAGTTTATGTGGTCTGTGGTCCTATCTATCTCAACCAGCAACATCGCAAGATAGGCAAGAACAAGGTGGTGGTGCCAGAGGCTTTCTTCAAGGTTGTGCTTCGCATGGGTAAGAATCCTGCCGCTATCGGCTTCATCTGTCGTAACCAATCTCAGAAAGGCAAGAAAAAGACGGATTTCGTCAATAGCATTGATGAGGTAGAGCGTATCACGGGATATGATTTTTTCTCGAAACTGCCTGATGATATAGAAAACAAAGTGGAGGCTCATGCTAACATCAGTGAATGGTAGTGAATGTAAATGTTCATCTTCCGAGAAATGAATGTTCATTTTACGAGATGTAGATGTTTAACCTCCTAGATAAATTCTTGGTTCAAAGTCTTTGAATGTAGAAACAAAGCCTTTGTTTGTGTATTCGAAGACTTTGAATATAGAAGCAGAGTCTTTGAATCAAGTATTCTTATGGGAATACAGACAACTGTATTTCGTTGTAATGACAAATAAAAAAACAAAAGACAGCTATTCATTACGAATAGCTGTCTTTTTGTTTGTGACTCGCATGGGGCTCGAACCCATGACCCCAACATTAAAAGTGTTGTGCTCTACCA
>DKCU01000050.1:4683-5812 GCA_002451555.1 Candidatus Segatella albertsiae | reverse complement strand
CGTGGTCGTGGTTTGATGGTAGGAGTCGTGCTCGACATCCCTCACAAGGAAGTGCGCAGCAAGCTCATCCACGAGCAGCACTGCTTCACTGGTTGCGCAGGAACCAATATCCTCCGTATCCTCCCTCCATTGGTATTGACCAAGGAGAATGTGGATGACTTCATCGGTCGCTTGGAGGCTGTTCTAAAGGAATTATAAAGCCATTAGAATCATCATATAAAGGATTTATAAAACCTTTAGGATAATGATATAAAGGAAACACAACCCATAAAAGAAAATAGAAAGAATCGAAAGAGAGCGGCAGCCGAATATGTTTTTGGCTGTCGCTCTTGTCGTTTATCCCATGATTCACAAAGCGAGACCACTGATTCACAAAAAACATACAACTAAGAGACAAACCTATCAAATATTTTGCTTACCTTTGCAGAAGATAAGCATTACATCAGTATGGAAGAATATCTCATCATATCAAACGCCAACTTCTTACTCAGAGTGGCTTCCGAACAGATAGCATACGTCTGCTCGGAAGGAAGCTATTGTACGCTTCGCCTAACCAACGGCGATGAATATACTTTCTCGTTCAACCTTGTGGTCTTCGAGAAAAAAATCGTCGAGCAACTTGCTAAGACGGCACACTTCTTCGCTCGTGTTGGCAGAAACTATATCATCAATAGCCAACATATTTTCAGCATCAACCTCAACACTTCGGAACTCGTATTGTACAACGAGCGTTTTACCGAGAAATTCACCTTGCACGTAAGCAAGGAACCACTCAAACAATTGAAAGCAATTTTAGATAACGCCATCAAATAATCAAAGATATGAAAGAGAATAATCATAATGAAGAAACTTATTTCTTGGGCAAGGCACAAGAAACAAAAAACACCAAGTCGCACGTATATAAGAAGCTACTTGGTATGGCAGCCTGTGCAGCAGCGATACTAAGCATAGTCCTCGCCTTAGTTTTCAAGCAGCAAGGAAACACTCCGCAGCCTCAGCTGCTAAAGACAATAGCCGTCTTGCCAGAAGGAGGGCATATGCCCGTCTTCAACGATAATGGCGACATCAACGATTTCCTTAGATGGGTGATGACAAACATTCAATATCCCAAAGGATTGGAAAACAAACC
>DKCU01000050.1:0-4487 GCA_002451555.1 Candidatus Segatella albertsiae | reverse complement strand
TAGTTTTCACTCCCGAAGTAAAAAAGAAATAACCAATAAACAACGATGAAACAGTTTAGGCTTATCCTTACATTATGCTTATGCCTGGCAACGAATGTCAAGGCAAGCGATACTACAGCCCATCTTCTCCAACAAGGAGATAGCTGTTTGAGTTTGTACGACGTGTTCCATGCAACCCAATACTACCAAAAGTATTTAGAGGTGAATCCATCCCACTTGGAAACACGCAGAAAATTGGCATCTTGCTATCGAAAGGTAGGCAACAACGCAGCTTGCATTTCTTGCCTTGACAAGATTCCGTCTGACAGCATCAACCACGAAGACATGCGGATGTACTATTATTCATACCTCAATCAAAACGACAACGACAAGGTTTCGCTCTGGGGTGAACGCATAGCCTCATCATTTCCATACGACAGCGAAATCATCGCTTCGCTTGCCTTGCATTACAATGGGGCTAACCAACCGGGCAGAGCCGAGGAAGTGACGAAGAATTACATCACTCGGTGTGATTCCACCAACCTATACGTCAACAAGGAGTATGCCTACTCCCTATTCATGCAATTCAAATATGACGAGGCTATCCCTTTGTACGAGAAATTGATAGCGCAAGGGTTCGATAATTTCGAATCCAACTTTATCCTTGGCCTCTGTTATGAGAACTTACCGAACAAAGAGAAAGCTCTGAAACATTATCAGAAAGCCGTTCAGTACAAGAGCGACAACGCCACTTGCCTTTTCCACTTGGCACTGGCAGAGAAATCCTTCAACATGGACTCTTTGTCCATAGCTCATTTCAACAAATCGTTGGAAGTTTCCTTGCCAAAAGGCAGAGCTTTACGAACCTACAAATGGCTGGCGGACTTACATTTTCTACATAACCGATATGAAGAAGCGGCACATGACTTCGAGTTATGCATCGCTTACGACGAAGAGGACGACCCACTCAACTATTACAATACCGCCCAAATGTTTATCGCAGCCAAAAACAAGTTGAAGGCGAAGTTGTATCTCCAGATGTTTATAGCAAACGCCAACAGGCTGGAAGACAAAAAGTCGGCAGCACAACTCATATCCAAAGCCAAAGAGCAACTCAAGCAATAACCATTCAACTCACATAAACACATGAAAATATCAGTTCTCTTAGGCTCGGCATTATTGCTGAGCCAGCCCCTCTGCGCCCAAAACGAAGAGGCAAAAGACACGCTTACCACCCAAATGATGATGCAAAACCTGCCAGAGGTTTTCGTCAAGGCGACTCGCCCTATCGTCAAAGCAGAAAAGGGACAGTTGGTTTACAACATGCCACTTCTCATCGAGAAAATACCAACCGACAATACTTATGATGCTGTTACTCGAATACCAGGCATAAGCGAGCTAAACGGCAACATCAACTTTGCAGGAAAAGCCATAACCCTCATTATCAATGGCAAACCTACCACGCTCAATTACTCACAAATAGTTGAGCGATTGAAAGCCATGCCAGCCTCGCAATTAGCCAAAGCCGAAGTGATGCCAACAGCACCAGCACGCTTTCATGTCCGTGGAATGGCTATCAACTTAGTCACCAAAGACTATGTTGGACAGAATCAGCTTTCGGGGCAAATACAAAGCTCTTGGAACCAAAGCAAATACGGAGAATGGGATGGCAAAGGTAACTTGCTACTTCAAAAGGGGAAGTTTGGACTGGATGCCATGTATTCAGTTAAAGACGGGACATCATACGGAGAGACTACCAACAATGCCAATCATCCTCTTCAAGGGAAGCAAGTTGCATACGATGATAAGACCTTACAGAAGACTGACGGATTGACTCACAACTATCGCTTGGGACTGAACTATGCCTTTACAGATAACCACCAACTATCCTTAGCATATACTGGAAAATGGGATAACAGCCGTTCCCATCATGAGACTATGGGAACCAGCACATCTCAACAACAGGGCTATGAACATATTTACCTGCACAACATAGATGCAAGCTACAATCTGCCATTTGGACTACAAATAGGTATTTCTTATCTTTACTACCAAAATCCCAGTCAACAATACCAAGACGGAACGATGCTCGACGAAGAGCGCATCCTATACACAAACAGCAAACAAGTAATAAACAAATGGATTTTCACCGCAGACCAATCCCATTCTTTGAAACAGGGCTGGGAGTTGTCGTATGGCATGAAATACCAAAACTGCAGTAACAAAAGCTATCAAACCACAACCAACAAGAATGGAAAAGAAATACCTGATGCGACAAGTCAAGTGAACACCCAGGAAAAAATCATGAGCGTATATGGCAGTTTGAGAAAACAGATAAACGAGCGAATCAGTTTAGAAGCCTCTGTAGAAGCCGAGCAATACCATTCTCCACAATGGAACAAATGGCATGTTTATCCCACACTAAATGTATCGTGGAAAGCTAACCTTAGCAACATACTCAGCCTGTCCTTTAGTTCCAATTTAAAGTTTCCAAGCTATTGGTCAACCATGAGCAGCATTTACTATAGCTCCACCTATATGGAGATATGGGGAAATCCTCATCTTAAGCCTTACTCCACTTACGAAACCAGTTTGATGTGGACATTCAAAAGTCGCTATACATTGATGGCATTTGCAGAGTTTAAACCCAACTATTCCGTGCAATTGCCTTATCAGACAACCGGCCGTATGGCTGTCATCATGAAGGAAACCAATTTTGACTATAACCATACCATGGGCATCCAAGCATCTGCAAGTTTCTGCATGGGAAGTTGGTTGAATGGAAATATTTCTGCCACCGGAATCTACAGGCATGACAAGAGCGGCGATTTCTTCGACCTACCCTTCAATCGCAAACATATTTCTGCTATTCTTGGTGGAAAGCTATCTGCTCGGCTTAGCCGAAGCCATCACATCCATTTCATTCTTAACCCCTTCTACCAGTCAAAAGCCATCCAAGGGCTCTATGACATCAATTCGGTATTTCGCTTGAATGCCATGTTAAGGTGGACTTCCGATAATGGTAAATGGAGCATTGTGGCAACAGGCCGAAACATCTTCAATGAAGGTTTCACGACAAAATCGGTACAAGGCAACCAAGACTATCGCATGAACATCAAACAAGATTGGTCTTCTGCCTCCATCGCCATCATCTATAAGATCGGCAATTACAAGGAGAAGAGGACTAAGGACGTGGATACTTCGAGAATGGGAATAAATTAGGCTATTTTTTAAATATCGACAGTAAACTTGCCCTACTCTCAGATAAAAGTTGTATATTTGCACTCATATTACGATAAAAGGCAGAATATTTGTTTTAGAACATATCAAACATCATATTTTAACTATAAGAAGAAAATGAAAATTACAATCATCGGAGCAGGAGCCATGGGGGGTGCCATGGCGGAAGGACTCTTGAAGAGCGAGAAGTTCACTCCAGCAGACATCACGGTGTCTGACCACAACCAACCTGTGTTGGATCACTTCGCAAGCGAAGGAGCCAGCGTAACCCTCGACAACCAGTTGGCTTGCCACGGCGCAGACCTCATCTGCGTGGTAGTAAAGCCATGGTGCGTGGAGAAGACCTTGAAGGGTATCAAGGACGTATTAGACTACAAGAGCCAGAAACTCGTAGTGGTAGCTGCCGGCGTGCCATCTGCCAACATCAAGGAATGGCTCGACAAGGACGGCGTCACCCCAACCTTCTTCCTCGTGATGCCAAACATCGCCATCGCCTACAAGCAGTCGATGACCTTCATCACCCCAGTGGATGCCTCTACCACAGAGACCAAACAAATAACCGATATTTTCGATGAGTTGGGCGAGAGCCTCATCATGGAGGAGCGTCTCTTCCCTGCTGCCACCGCCATGTCGTGCGCCATCGCATACGCCATGCGCTATGTGAGAGCCAACGTGGAAGGTGGTGTGGAGATGGGCTTCAAGGCTAAGGATGCCCAGAAGATTGTACTCCAAACCGTGAAAGGAGCCGTGGAGTTGCTACAAGCAACGGGCGAGCACCCAGAGGCAGCCATCGACAAGGTGACCACTCCTGGTGGTTGCACCATCAAGGGCTTGAACACCATGGAGCAAGGAGGATTTACCTCTGCCGTCATCAATGGTTTGCTCGCTGGGAAGAAATAACGAAATAGACCGCACACCGCACCAACACTGCATAGTTATATGGTCATCTGCTGCTTACAGAGTGAGGTGTGCGGTCAAAATCCGCAATGCGTATCCACAACTTTTGCAATACGTCCCGATATAAAGCCATGTAGAATTCGTTATATCGTCATATACCTTTCGACACGAATACAAAAAAGAAATAGCAAACAACGCATTTTATGAACAGATTGTTTGCATATCTCAACAAAAAGTCGTAATTTTGCCACCAAACAACTAAGAAGAAATTATTATGGACGAAGCAATCAAGCAAATCGGCGAACGACTGAAAGGTCTCCGCGAAGTTCTCGACATCCCGGCTGAGGAAGTGGCAGAGCTTTGCGAAATCA
>DKCU01000046.1 GCA_002451555.1 Candidatus Segatella albertsiae | reverse complement strand
TTATGACACACCCTCTTTTTTTATAACTTTCCATTAGAATGTTTGGGGAATTCATTATTAATTTGTACTTTTGTCGCCGTAAAAGTAACACATATCTATTAAACATTCCTAAACATAAGCATTTATGACAAGAAGCACCATCCGCAAGAATAAGCTACAAGGAACGACCATCCTCTTCCTTGCCATAGCAGCATTGCTCTTCTACACGGCTTGCACAAGTACCAGCAAGACGCATACCGAATCGGCAACGGAAAACAGCATGGAAGACAGCACGGAAGTCATCGTGGAAAAAGCAACGATTCCCCTACCCGACACGGCTTATTCCTCTGTAGAAAAGATACATTACGACATCGAGACAAAAGACTCCAGCGACCAGACATTGGCTTCATTGGAGAGCTTATACGATGGTGACGATGTGTTGACTTTCAGAAAGACCCTCTTGCGCAATGCCAATTTCGGAGGAACCCTCAAGGGAACGCCATCCACCATCGACACGGCATGGGTATTCAACACCTATTATAATACAGAGCAAACCAAGTATGGCATTTGGGGCGGCGGCTCGGGATGGACGGGGCAACCTCTGTTCAACAAGAAAAAGAACGAGGTCATCGTGGGTTCGCTCTGCGGAAGAGTCTATTTCATCGACTACACGACGGGCAAGGCTACCAGGAACGCCGTCGATGTCACCAATACCATCAAGGGAACGCCATCGCTCGACCCTCTGTTGGACAACCTCTACGTGGGACAAGGCGTCCCCAACCATGAGCCTTTCGGCAGCTTGACCATCGATCTGAAGAAGAACGAAGTCACTGACTTCTTCGGAAGAGACCCCAAGGCGAGACGTGGTTGGAATGCCTTCGACTCCTCGCCAGTGGTCGTGGGCGGATTTCTCTTTTGGCCAGGTGAAAACGGATGCCTGTACAAGTTTAGAAGAAGTCAAGGGTGTCTGCACCTTGCCGCTGCATTGCGATACACCATCAACGGCTCTGCCCCGGGCATCGAGAACAGTCTCTGCGTGTATCGCAACTATGGCTTCTTCGGCGACAACCATGGCAATGTCCTCGCCGTCAACCTCAACACCATGAAGCCTGTATGGTGTTACGACAATCATGACGACATCGACGGCAGCATCGTATGCAAGGTAGAGGACGACATCCCTTACATCTATTGTGGTTGTGAGGTTGATAAGCAAGGCGACCAAGGCATCTGCCACCTCGTGAAGCTGAACGGTCTGAACGGCGAGCGCATCTGGGAGTTGGAGATACCCTGCAACCGCTTCGAACAAGGAGCCAAGAAGTTGGACGGCGGAATGTACTGTACCCCCTTGTTAGGACAAGGCGACAGCGGCAACCTTCTGTTTGCCAACATCTGCCGAAATGGCGGCGATGGCAAAGGAAGAGCCTCGGCGGAAATGATAGCCGTCGATATTCACACAGGAAAGATTGCACACAGTACACGCCTCAACCAATTCGCCTGGTCATCTCCTGTAGGTTTCCTCAACGAGAGAAAGGAGATGTATATCTTTACAGGCGACTCTGGCGGCATGACATACCTCATTCGCGCCAAGACAGGAGAAGTCATCTTCAAGAAACGCTTTGCCCACAACTTCGAGTCATCACCTTTAGTCATCGGCAACACCGCCATCGTCGGTTCTCGTCAGAACGGCATCTACAAGTTTGTCATCAGATAAGAAGAGGTTTATCACTAAACAAAGACAAGCCTCCCTCCTATAATAGAAACAAGCCTGCCTTCAATAATAGAGACAAGCTTGTCTTTATATCATCGCATTCTATTTTTACATCCGTCTGACATACACCTTGGTAGTTCCCCTGCCGTCCGTAGCAATGCCATGAGAAGGGTCTTCGGAGAACATTCGAAGTTCCTTCGTAGCAGAAGAGCGAGGCAAGCCGGTCATTTCAGCATAATCGGCGACACGCAAGAAAGGATGCGTAGCGTCGGCGAGATAATCCTGCGCCATCTTCAGGCGTTGTTGCTTGGTATAAGGAGAGCGGTTCACCCTCGACACGCCAGCCCTCGTCAAGTTACATCTACTATTCACCTCCTTGACCAGTTCCTTATCAGAAACGTAGCGCACATTCTTCACCTCGATGCTCTTGGCATTACGCTTGGTCTCATCACCATCGATGGTATCCATCTCCTTGCCATCTTTCACGCCGAGCGTGGCCTGGAAGGTGCCGATGCCATCGAGGGAGACCGTATAGCCGTCAGCCAAGTCCTCCACCAATTGTCGAGCTATCTTGCCGAGCGCATGCCTTAGGATGTTCTCGTCGAGGATACCGTGTGCCCCGATGTGTTCCAGGAACTCCTCGGTCGATAGATTCCTTGTCTTCTCCAACCGATAGTAACATTTCGTCTCGCCCGTACCATGTATGTCGGGCATCTCTTGCTTGATATATCTTGCCATAGCCTTCTCCTTACTTTAAGTTTGTATCTTCTATAGATGCAGTTTGCATCTTATGGATATAAAGTTTATATCTTATGGCTGTAAAGTTACAACTTTCCTAGCACAAAACCGCAAGAATCCTACTGCATACTATCAAATATAAGTTAGATTTAACGAAATACAACTTATATTTAATGAAATCTAACTTAGATTTCTGCAAATACAAGTTAGGCGCAATGGTAGGCAATAGGGTTAGTAAGGTTTTACACTAGGGTAACGCGAAGTTGGGATATGGGTGAAGAAAGATTTAGATAAGGGTGAAGAGGCTTATATAAAACGGGATAACTCTCCCATTTCTGCTCCAAGTCATCTATTGCCAAGCCCTTGAACAACTCTTTCTTTCCCTCCATATAGGCTTGGATGGTAGTAACAAGCAATGACTTTCCAAATCGCCGAGGGCGACACAAAAAGCAAAACTTCATCTCATGTGTCAACTCATAGACAAGAGCCGTCTTATCTACATACACATAGTTTCCCTTGATGATGTTCTCGAAAGTCTGTATTCCGAGAGGATATCTTCTGCCTTTCATACGCTTACTATTTCCTATTTGCGCACAAAGATACAACATTAAAGGCTAAACTCCAAACATTTCAACACATTTCAGTACTTATTTTTATTCTTTTCTTTGCTTATCTCAACAAAAAATCGTACTTTTGCCAGCATATTGCAACATAACCAATAAAAAGAACAACTATGGACGAAGCAATCAAGCAAATCGGTGAACGACTGAAAGGGCTCCGCGAGGTTCTCGACATCCCGGCAGAGGAGGTGGCAGAGCTTTGCGAAATCAGTCTCGACCATTACCTAAAGATAGAATCGGGCGAAGCCGACCCATCGGTTTATCGCCTTTCGAAAATCTCGAAGCGCTACGGCATCGACCTCGACGTACTGCTCTTCGGCGAGGAACCTCGCATGAAGGGTTACTACGTGACACGCCAAGGCCAAGGACCTGAGATAGAGCGTAACAACCAATATAAGTACCAAAGCCTTGCCGTGGGATTCAAAGACCGCAAGGTGAATCCATTCATGGTGCAGGTTGATCCATTGCCAGGCGACGAGAAGCCTCACAAGAATGGACACGATGGTCAGGAATACGACTATGTGATAGAAGGCACTCTCGAAGTAACCATCGAGGAGAAGGTAATGGTGCTTGGCCCTGGCGACAGCATCTACTTCGATAGTAAGAAACAGCATTGCTTCCGCTCTTTGGACGGAAAGCCAGCCAAGTTCCTGTGTATAATCATATAGGAGTTAAATGAGTTAACTCCTCTCAAAATCCATACAACCATGATTGAGAGATTCTTAAAACAGACTAAGTTTACTTCAGAGCAAGACTTCAAGGAGCATCTGGAGTTCATCATACCAGAGGATTTCAACT
>DKCU01000023.1 GCA_002451555.1 Candidatus Segatella albertsiae | reverse complement strand
TTATTCTGCGGATTTTAGGTTATTATATATATGACCGATGCAAAATGCACCATTCTATTTTAGACCAATGCGAAACGCATCGCTTTCTGTATGCAAAAATAAGGAAAGTTGCACATAAAACCAAACAAATATAGAAAAAGTTTCTCATAAATTTTGCATTATCTCTGATTTTAGCTAACTTTGCAGCCAAATTGCAATAAAATATGAAAAAGAATATATTCGTTTTAGTTCTATTGTTGGTATTTTGCTTGTTACCAACCCATGCTGTGCTCAAGGAAGCCAACCTCGACACTACACTCTACATGCTTCGCACCGAACTGTCGCAATATCACCTCGACCTAGAGAAGCAAAACAAGGTTGCCAAGGAGCAACAGCAAGCAGTCATCAAGGAATTGATTTCCATCATGACTCAAGCTGACCAAAACTCTCTCATGCTCTATTCTCAACGCAATGGCTATATTTTTGACTTAACTTACGCCTGCAACGAGGCTACGGAACAATTCAGAAAGTTTAAGTCTAAGGCGGCACCATTCCGTGGCATGATTGAGAAAAACAATGTAGAAGTCGCTCGTTTCGATTCGCTCATCAACTACCTGTACGGCATGAACACCATGTTTATGTCGGACGAGGCACAACTGAACAGGAACGTCGATTTGACATTGGCTGTCAACATCCGACGCCAGCTGATAGAAAAGCAACAACAATTGAATGAATATATCAAGGCATACGATAGAACCGACAACAAGTTGAAGGCTCTCAACGACTATGCCAACAAGCGATATACAGACATACAGACGAGTATTTTCGACAATGGTGGAGACAATTACTTCAAGATACTCAGTAAATTTCAAAAGAATTATGATGAGGCAAAAACTTCCGTAGCAGAGAAATACCGTCCTGCACCGGGCATGATGTCGCAATGGGACGTCCGCATCATCGGCATTCTCTTTAGCATCATTGTGTTCTATGGTATCATATCCGTCTTGCTCAACCTAGTCACCATCCGTTTCCTGATGACCTTCCTCATCAAGAAAGGCTTGTTTGAGAGCATCAAGGAGAGTTTCATGGCAAAACGTCCATGTATCATCATGGCGATGACAATAGTCACTTTCGCAGCCATTCTAGGTATCATCAGAATGGTCACCAAGCAAAACTTCATCATCATGGCGAGCGGCTTGTTGGTTGAGTTCGCATGGTTGGTGGGCGTGATTTTGATTTCCCTGTTGCTCCGTGTGGGCAACGAGCAAATCAAGAGTGCCTTCCGCATCTACTCTCCATTGATGTTGGTAGGATTTATCGTTATTTCTTTCCGCATCATATTGATACCAAACGACTTGGTAAACCTCATTTTTCCACCCATACTACTTTTGTGCACTCTATGGCAGTGGAATGTCATCAGCAGACACAATAAGAATGTGCCACGCAACGACATGATATACACATGGGTTTCGCTTGCCGTATTTGGACTGAGTACATTCTGCTCATGGACAGGATTTACCTTGTTGGCTGTGCAGATTATCATCTGGTGGATGATGCAGTTGACTTGCATTCTGAGCATCACCTGCATCAAGGATTGGCTGGGGGTATATGCCGAGCGCAAGAACCTCAAGCATAAGCCTATCACAGACAAGTGGTTCTTCAGATTTATCAACCAAGTGTTGCTACCTATCGCAGGTGTCCTATCATTCATCATCGCTATCTATTGGTCAGCAGATGTATTCAACATGAGCGACACCACCTGGATGATATTCAACAACGACTACATCAAGACCAGCAACTTCACGGCTTCGCTCTATAGCGTGACCCAGGTAGCATGCCTGTACTTCCTGTTCAAATACATCAACATCACTGCCAATGACTTGATGCGTCATCATTTCGAGAAGCACGACCCTCAGTCTGCGGCATCTAAAATCGTGATGTTCAAGAATGTGCTCCAAGTAATCATCTGGGGTATTTGGTTGATGATAGCCCTCAACCTCTTCCAGGTTGGAAAGTCATGGTTACTCGCCATCTTTGCTGGTTTGTCAACAGGTCTTGGTTTTGCATCCAAGGACATTCTGGAGAATATCTACTATGGCATTTCCCTGATGATGGGACGTGTCAAGGTAGGCGACTACATCATCTGCGATGGAACACGAGGAAGAGTGAGCAGTATCACCTATACCTCTACGATGTTGGAGGCTACCGATGGTTCTGTCATCGCCTTCCAGAACGCACAGCTTTTTAGCAAGAACTACAAGAACATGACTCGAAACCATGGCTACGAGTTGGATATTCTCGAAGTAGGTGTGGCATACGGGAGCAACGTCAAGGAAGTGAAGAAACTCCTTATAGAAAACCTCTCCAAACTAGATTGCATCTATCATGAAAAAGGTGTGAAGGTAGTTTTGAAGAGTTTTGACGACAACTGCATCACGCTCAAAGTACTCGTTTGGGTTAATGTATTGACACAATATGCCGACGACGGAACCATCATGGAATGCATCTACGACACCCTCAACGAGCATGGTATCGAGATTCCATTCCCACAGCGTGAGATTACCATCAAGAATGTAACACCAGAAAATCAAAAACAATGAAACAAACATTAATAGCCGGACCATGCGTCATCGAGTCGATGGAACTATTGGAGACAGTAGCTCAAGAACTCGTTCGCATCAACCAAAAACTCGGCACAGACATCATATTCAAATCATCGTTCGATAAGGCAAACCGTACTTCCATCCACTCGTTCCGTGGTCCTGGACTTAAGAAAGGACTCCAAATGTTGGGTGACATCAAGGAGAAGTATGGATTACGAGTGCTGACCGACATCCATGAGAGTTATCAGGCTGAAGCAGCAGGCGAAGTGTGCGACGTGCTGCAGATACCAGCCTTTCTCTGTCGCCAGACCGACCTTTTGGTAGCAGCTGCAAAGACAGGTAAGATTGTCAACATCAAGAAGGCTCAATTCCTGAGCGGTCGTGATATGCGATACCCTGTAGAGAAAGCATTTGACAGCGGTGCCAAGGAAGTATGGCTCACCGAGCGTGGCAACTGTTTTGGCTACAACAACCTGGTAGTCGATTTCCGCAACATACCAGATATGTTGGAGATAGTCCCAAACGTCATCATGGATTGCACCCACAGTGTGCAACGTCCAAGCGCAGGAGACGGAAAGACCGTGGGCGACAGAAAGTTTGTTCCAGCCATGGCAAAGGCAGCCAAAGCCTTTGGGGCGACTGGCTATTTCTTCGAGGTACACCCCGACCCAGACCAAGGCAAGAGCGACGCAGCTAATATGCTTGAACTGAGCAAACTAGAAAAGCTCATCGAGGAACTTGTTTAAGTGAAGAACGAAGAGTGAAGAACGAAGAGTGAAGAGTGAAGAATTCAATTGCTTTAGTAATGACCAATAAGAATAACGATATAGACAATAAGACTGTTCGCAGCTATGGCGAACAAGCCCTGAGAGACGAAGCGCAAGCCATCCTTGACCAAATACCATACATGGACGACAACTTTGAAAAAGCTGTCGATATGATGTATCATTGCCAAGGCAAGATTATCGTGACCGGTGTAGGCAAGAGTGGACATGTGGGAGCTAAAATCGCAGCTACCCTTGCATCCACCGGAACACCAGCATTCTATATCAACCCATTGGATGTATATCATGGCGATCTAGGTGTGATGACCGACAAGGATGTGGTACTGGCTCTCAGCAACAGTGGACAGACCGACGAGTTGCTCCGCTTCATACCAATGGTGCTCCACATGAACATCCCTATCATCTCCATTACGGGCAACCCAGAGTCTCTCCTGGCAAAATACTCCAACTATCATATCACCGTCAAGGTCAAGAAAGAGGCTTGTCCGCTCAACCTTGCCCCGACAAGTAGTACGACAGCCGCTCTTGCCATGGGTGATGCACTGGCTATTGCTCTCATGCAGGTAAGACATTTCAAACCTCGTGACTTTGCTCAGTTCCATCCAGGAGGAGAACTCGGCAAACGACTCTTGACTACAGCCGAGGATGTGATGCGCAGCGACGCCATGCCTATCATCCCTAAGGACATGCACCTCGGAGAGGCTATCATCCATGTAAGCAAGGGAAAACTAGGGTTAGGTATCTCATTGGATGAGAACAAGAAGGTAATCGGTCTCATCACCGACGGCGACATCCGAAGAGCCATGGAAAAGTGGCAAGCTGAATTCTTTAACAAGACAGTGTGCGACATCATGACAACTTCGCCAAAAGTAGTGACTCCCAAGACCAAAATTTCAGAAGTACAGCGCATCATGCACAAATACAAAGTACATACCGTACTGGTGGTAGATAAAGACAACCATCTGAAAGGCATCGTAGATCACTATGCATGCATGGTTTAAGAGAAGAACGAAGAGTGAAGAGTGAAGAATTTAATAGTTTATTATAAAAACAACGTGAGGATGAGAATCCTTTTGGCAAGTATTGCCACATTTATTTCGTCGCTTGCTATGGCACAAACAAGCGATTCTTTGATAGTCAGCCAACTTCGTGGGAAAGGTATCAGCTTTTCTCACGATAATTCTGTTACCCTGTTGATGACAGGTCAGGAGAAGTTTGACGATATGTTCCAAGCGATCCGACAAGCCAAGAAGAGCGTACACCTGGAATATTTCAATTTCCGCAACGACAGCATCGCCTCCTTGCTTTTCGACATTCTCGCCGAAAAAGTAAAGGAAGGTGTGAAAGTGAGAGCCTTGTACGATGGGTTCGGAAATGCCAGCAACAATAAGCCGCTCAGAAAGAAACATCTCAAAGAGATCAGGGCTAAGGGCATCGAGATATACGAATACAAACCGATGAAGTTTCCATGGATCAACGCTGTGTTCAACCGAGATCACCGAAAAATCGTAGTCATCGACGGTCAGATAGCTTATACGGGCGGCATGAACGTGGCAGACTATTATATAAAAGGTACGGAAGTCGTAGGCGAATGGCATGATATGCACTGCCGCATCGATGGCACCGAAGTCAACACGCTCCAAAAGATATTCCTCAAGATGTGGAACAAGGTAAGCGGACAGAACGTACATGGCGCCGAATACTTCAGAGCCTCCAGAAAAAACTATCTCGTAGAGAACCTCAAGCCAGACACGACAGCCACTGCCTATCACAAGATGGTGGGCATCATCAACCGTGAGCCCCACATATCAAAAGACATCATCAGATACTTCTATGTGAACGCCATCAACGATGCCCAAGACAGCATCAAGCTCATCAGTCCCTACTTCACGCTCAGCCATAAGCTCAAAAAGGTCTTAAAGAATGCGGTCAAGCGAGGCGTGAAAGTCGAGATTATGCTCAGCACCAAAAGCGACATACCGTTGACACCCGACTGTGGCTTCTACAACGCACACAAGTTGATGAAGGCAGGATGCAACATTTGGATGTACACACCAGGCTTCCATCACACCAAGATAATCATGGTAGATGGGAAGTTCTGCACAGTGGGAAGTGCCAACCTCAACGCCCGTTCCCTCAGATGGGACTACGAGGAGAACGCGGTTATCATCGACCCTAGCACCACGCAACAGTTAGTGGAACTCTTCGATGGAGAAAAAAAGGACAGTTTCTTGCTCAACGAGAAAAACTGGAGAGAATGGCGCACAGGATGGCAAAGGTTCAGAGGATGGTTTGCAGCCAAACTACTGACACCTTTTCTGTAAAATTAATTTGTATTATCCAGTCATAGCCCTCCGGAGCGATAAATTTTTCCTTGCGCAAGGAAAAATTTCTACCTGGGCAAGGATTTTTTTTCTCTGCCCAGGCAAAAATAAAACTGGTAGCACACCATTGGTAAAAGAATATGAGCAAAAGACAAAAAACAGCAACAACGTAAATAAAATATCACAAAACAACATGAATGAAGAATTTGAAAAGATGCAACAAGGCATGGCACACAGAAACATAAGTGGCAAGATGCCTCAATTAGCCATTGTTGAGAGCAACACATTAGCCATGATGGGACTCAAGCAATTGCTAGAGACTGCCATGCCCTTTGCCAATATCAAGGCATTCAGTACACTGGGAGAATTTAAGGCAAGTTGTCCAGAGCAATACATGCACTACTTCGTATCCATGCAAATCGTTTTATCCGACCGTTCATATTTTCTAGACAAGAAGCACAAGACCATCGTCCTGACTCCAAGCAACGACCCCATGTCACAACTCGGAGATTTCCACTGCCTCTGCGTTAATGTATCGGAAGGAATGCTCATCAAGGAGCTGATGAATCTACAAAAGATAGGACATCCACATGGCGAACATTTGCCAAAAATGGACGCGCCTACAGCAGAAAAGGTTCTCTCTGACCGTGAGATTGAGGTGTTGTCACTCGTTGCACAAGGCAAAATCAACAAGGAAATAGCCGACCAACTCTGCATCGGACTGACCACTGTGATAACACATCGCAAGAATATTCAAGAAAAATTAGGCATTAAGTCGGTATCTGCACTCACCATTTATGCCGTCATGCATGGATATGTTGACATCAATCGCATCTAAATTCCTCTTTTTAGTAAGTAAGCACACCATTTCTTGTGATAGCACCATCCCCATAAGTAGGTAAGCATCCCCATTTATGAGTATGAAAAAGAGATTGCCTGAATAAAAAATGAGACAAACACGATGAAAAAACCATAAAGCCTCCCATCCAAAATGCGGATGGGAGGCTTTATGGTTATAATTTAACAGTAGAAATATCCACCAAATTATTGACTATCGCATAAATCGTAAGACCTGCGGGCGAGTGAATCTGCAATTTTCTGGCTATATTCCTACGGTGGGTTATCACCGTATTGATGGAAATAAACAGATGGTCAGCAATCTCCTTGTTGGTCATTCCCTGCACCAAAGCCACGATGACATCTTTCTCTCGATCGCTCAATTGCTCATCCGATTGAGGAGCTGAATTTATCATGTTCGTTATCTTGACGCTCACATCATTTTGCTTCAACTTTCGCTCGGCATTTCTGACAGATGGAATGAAGATCTCCTCCTCCACCTCCGAGTGATGAGCAAGCCATTCCTCATTATTATAGATGTCATAAAGGGTGGCACTGAGCTGGTTGTTATGCAAGCCATCGGAAGGCAAATATTTGATGATAATGCTCTTCAACTCCTTCAACTTTTGATCCACTTGAACATGGTGTTTGGAGAAGGTCTCTATGTCGAAATTACTGGTTGCATTACCATCTATAAGTGCCTGAACATAAGGGAAAACCAACTTCTCCTCATACTTCATGTGATTGGTAATGCTGTGGGCGTAATCATCATACAACTTCAAGATAAGACGAGCCAGGTTGTCGTTCTCATCAAGTGCCTCGACCAGCTCCTTGCGAATGAACGGAAGTTGGAAATCTATATAGTAGGCATGGGAAGCCTTGAGATAATGCAACAAAGTAGGCAACGACAACCTATCAGCGTTGTCGTATTCCTTATATCCATTGATAGTAAAGTTGACTACAGCAAGGAACGTGTAAGTATCCACATGCTGTTCCTCACAAACCTCCTTCACAGTCTTGTCGCCAAAGCCCAGGTTGATGCCGAAGCTGCCGAGGCTTTGCAAGATGTTGTAATTGTCACGAATGATGCTGATCATCTTGTCATCAGCCTCATACATCTTCTGATTCTTCATCTTTGTTACCTATAATTTGAAAACATTCATAATGTCCTGTATTCGATTGGCACAAAAATATGTCATCGATTCGGCGGCAAAGTTACAAAAAAGTTTTGAAACTTGCAATACCTAGAAATGGGGATGCGGCAGTTTACCAACTTTTAAGTATTGCAAGAAATTTTAAAACTCCGTACCTTTGCACCCGAAATCGAAAGAGTGCGGTGATGCTTGCCATTCTTGAGTGGATTGCGTCTGCTGACATCAGTAAGTCGCTTGAAGTCAAGAGCGCAAACAGACATCCGCACTTCTCTCTTTTCATTAACATAGATTCTACTCCTAAGAGAGATAGGACGAGTTGCTAAATATTTTAAGGAATAAAGATAAAAAGATAACAAAAATTTCAAAATACAAAGATGAACAGTTTAAGAATTGGACTCTTGTCTGCCGCATTGGTTGCAGGTATGACAAGCGCAAGCGCACAAGTCGTTGCTGCAGATAGTGTGATGCAGCATGTCAACGGCAAACGCCTCAGCGTAGGTGGATATGGTGAGGTGGCTTACAGCCGCAATTTCTATAGCGACCATGTTAGCCGTTACAGTTTGGCTGACGAACACAAGAAAGACCCAAGCCATGGTCGTTTCGACATTCCTCACGCAGTAATTTACGTAGGCTACGACTTTGGCAAAGGTTGGACCATGGGTACTGAGATTGAGTTCGAGCATGGCGGTGTAGGCATGGCTTACGAGAAAGAAGACGAAGAAGGTGGTGAATGGGAACAGGAAGTCGAGAAAGGCGGTGAGGTTGAACTCGAGCAGTTCTGGATTCAGAAATCATTCGCTCGTTGGGCAAACATCAAGGCTGGTCACATCGTTGTTCCTGTTGGCTTGAACAACGCATACCATGAGCCATTGAACTTCTTTACTGTTTATCGTCCAGAAGGCGAAAACACGGTTCTGCCAAGTACATGGCATCAGACAGGTATTAGTTTTTGGGGACGCACTAAGGATTGGAGATATGAATTGCAGTTCTTGGCAGGTTTGAATGCAAACAATTTCACCAATACAGGTTGGATCAACAAAGGTCCTGGCAGCCCTATGGAATTCGAAATTGCCACAAAATACGGTGGTGCCCTTCGTATTGACAACTATAGCATCAAGGGGTTGCGACTAGGATTGAGTGGTTATTACGGACATAGCATCGGAAACTCATATCCTATTAATAAAAATGGCGTGGATGCACAATACAAAGGTGTTGTAGCTGTAGGTTCATTTGATTTTACTTACAACAACCACAATTGGATTGTACGAGGTCAAGCAGACTATGGTTACCTTGGTGATGCCGAGCAACTGAAATATATTTCAGACCGTCGTGACAACAAATCTCCATATCACCATACAGTATCGGTATCAAAGAATGCTTTTGCGTATGGAATAGAGGCAGGTTACGATGTGTTCTCACAAATAGAAAAGTTACGACAAGACAAACAAAAATTCTATGTCTTCGGAAGATATGAGCACTACAATCCTTACGCTTCCAAATCAAACAACACTTCATATGATTACACCAACGTGAAGCGAATGGCATGGGGCATCAACTACTTCCCAATCAAACAGATTGCCATCAAGGCAGAATATTCACACCGATTCTTGGACAAAAAATACAACAATGAGCCATCTATCAATATCGGTGTAGCATACGAAGGTTGGTTCCTTTAATCGAAAATTCTACAAAAGCATCAAAAGATAGAAACTATGAGTCCACTTGAAAAAGT
>DKCU01000029.1 GCA_002451555.1 Candidatus Segatella albertsiae | reverse complement strand
CATATTGTTGCGGATTTTAGGAGACTAGCTCATGCTTTGCGTGATAACGTCACGTTGACAGAGCTTCAAATATAAATATTCATGATGGAAAAATAATGTAAAATTGCATATAGGTTTTGCTTAGCGTAGCGAACAAAAAGAAAAGGGATGTTGTGAAACTTCCCTTTTTTTTTGTTGAATAGTAATTTATTGCATTATCAATCATAAAGTCCATTGAGGAAACATCAATGAAACGGCGCATCCTCAGAAGGCTTCCCCGGGAGCACGTTCATGCGGTAGCGATTGCCATCGAAATCTATACGCATCACATGGCGCGAAGCTTTATCAGAAAGTCCCATGGCAAGAGCCACGTGTCCCATCGTGCGACGAAGGTTCAGTTCGATGCAAGGGTTGACAAAAGTCTGTTTGTTCGCATCTGAGCAAACCATCATGTCGATTCCAAAAGGTCCCTGGTAGATGGAGCGAAGAGGCGGTTCCATCACGTCGATGACATTCTGCCGTATCTTGGTCAATTCCTCGCGAGTGACAAAAGTAGCAAGCAAATCCTCCTTCTCTTCTTCGGTAGCTAAGATATTGCCCGTATAGGCACCCTTGACCGTCTGGAAGAGAGACAATCCACGATAAAGCACCTTGCCGTCTTTTACCTCGAATTCCATACCAAAATCTTTCACCTTATTATAATATGGCTCCACGGTGATGCCGCCCTGTTGCTTGATGACGTTAGCCGCCCACTTTTCCGTGGCTTCATCGCAAGGGGAAATGGCATACCTCACTCCCCTGCCGCTCGAACTCCATGGAGCCTTCACGACCGCTTGACCTCGTTCGGAGACAGCTTGTCGCAAATCTTCTACGTTATCGACATAAGCGACATTCTGCTGAAGATGGGATGCAGCCCATCTTCTACCGCTCAATGTTCTAAGCAGTTCCAGGTTTTCAGCAGTAGGAAGCATAATCTCTGGACAGCCCATGTGCTTGAGTTGGGAGACAACGGCCTTGTCCCATCCCCATGGATGGATGCTATCGACCTCCATCGAGTGTCTGAACACCTCGGCGAGTTGTTGCGGGGTGATAAATTCCACCTTATTAATATATATATCGCCTAGAAGTCTCACCTTGTCGTAGGCATCGTCGATGTCGTCAACCAAGACCAAGTCGCCCTCATCAGCCCACAAGGCTGGAATGAATCCCAAATCCTTGCGGAGTTGCCGCCCTGCATGAGGGGCAGTATAATTAGACTTATTGGCAGCAAGTGCCAAGTCGTGCTCTGGATTGAATATATGTAGTTTCATGATGCAAAGGTACTAAAAAAGTCTCGAAATCGCACTTGAAAAGCCTCAAAAAAGACGATTTAACTTAGAATTGTGCTAAATAATGAAAAAAAAGTTAGTTTTTGCTATCTAGAGTTTGCAAATTTAAAAATAATGATTACCTTTGCATTATTAAAAACAAAACGAACAAACAAAACTCATGGAAGAAGCTTTCTTCAGAACACATAAATACCTCGTTGAGCATACGAATGCCCCCGTACGTCGATCTCTCATGGATGAGATTGACTGGAACGACCGCATGATAGGAATCAAAGGTACAAGAGGTGTCGGGAAAACCACATTTCTGCTGCAATATGCTAAGGAACGCTTTGGAGCGACCGATCGCAAATGCCTCTTTGTGAACATGAACAACTTCTATTTCCAAGGCCGAGGTATCGCCGACTTCGCAGGTGAATTTGTGAAACAAGGCGGTCGCACGCTACTCATCGACCAGGTGTTTAAGCAACCTGAATGGAGTAAGGAACTTCGCAAGTGTTACGACCTCTATCCAGAACTGAAGATTGTTTTCACTGGTTCTAGCGTGATGCGCCTCAAGGAAGAGAACCCGGAGCTGAACGGCATCGTCAAGAGCTACAACTTGCGCGGCTTCTCCTTCCGGGAATTCATCAACTTGCAAACGGGCAATAACTTCCCTGCCTTCACTCTCGATGAGATTTTGCACAATCACGAGCATCTAGTAAAACAAATCTTGCCAAAGGTAAGTCCTATCAAATACTTTCAGGACTACTTGCATCATGGCTTCTACCCTTTCTTCCTGGAGCAGCGTAACTTTACGGAGAACTTGCTGAAGACCATGAACATGATGACCGAGGTCGATATCCTACTTATCAAGCAGATAGAACTGAAATACCTCAACAAGATCAAGAGACTGTTCTATCAGTTGGCGGTGGAAGGAGCCAAAGCTCCTAACGTAAGCCAGTTGGCGGAAAGCATCGAGACCAGTCGAGCCACGGTGATGAACTATATCAAGTATCTCGCCGACGCGCGACTCATCAACATGATATACCCCGACAACCAGGAATTTCCGAAGAAGCCTTCCAAGGTGATGCTTCACAACACCAACCTGATGTATGCCATCTTCCCGATCCAGATTGACCAACAGGAGGTGATGGAGACTTTCTTCGTCAATTCGATGTGGAAGGACCACAAGGTGCACCAAGGCGGAAAGGATCACTTCTATATGGTGGATGGAACGACGAAGTTCCGCATCTGCGATGCCCACGCCACCAACAAGGTGAGATACACACCCGACACCATCTACGCACGTTACAACACAGAGGTGGGAAAGGACAACAAGATTCCGCTCTGGCTACTCGGGTTCCTTTATTAAGTGAAGAACGAAGAGGGAAGAGAGAAGAATCCTATAGTTCTTCGGGATTAAGACGAAAGTTCGATTAAGACTTAAATACAAAACATTTTTAATATTTTATCTAAAAGTAAAATGGCTAAAGAGAAAAAATTTATCACTTGTGATGGTAACACAGCTGCCGCTCATGTAAGCTATATGTTTACAGAGGTTGCTGCCATCTACCCTATTACTCCATCATCACCAATGGCGGAGCATGTAGATGAATGGGCTGCTAAGGGTCGTAAGAACCTTTTCGGTCAGAAAGTTTCTATCCAGGAAATGGAGTCTGAGGGCGGTGCAGCTGGTGCTGTTCACGGTTCTCTCCAGGCTGGTGCCTTGACTTCAACTTACACTGCATCCCAGGGTTTGTTGTTGATGATTCCTAACATGTACAAGATCGCTGGTGAGTTGCTCCCTTGCGTGTTCAACGTATCAGCTCGTACATTGGCCTCTCACTCACTCTGTATCTTCGGTGACCACCAGGATGTAATGGCTTGCCGCCAGACAGGTTTCGCTATGTTCTGCTCTGGTTCTGTTCAGGAGGTTATGGACCTCTCTGCAGTTCCTCACTTGGCAACCTTGGAGACAGAGGTTCCTTTCATTAACTTCTTCGATGGTTTCCGTACCTCTCATGAGTACCACAAGATCGAGGAGATGGATATGGAAGATATCCGTCCTTTGGTTAACCCAGAGTACATCAAGCGTTTCCGCGACCGTGCTTTGACTCCAGAGCGCCCTGTAACTCGTGGTACTGCTGAGAACCCAGAGACATTCTTCACACATCGTGAGGCTTGCAACGAATACTACGATAAGATTCCTGAGGTAGTAGAGAAGTACTGCCAGGAGATGACTAAGATCACAGGTCGTGAGTATCACCTCTTCAACTACTATGGTGCTGATGATGCTGAGAACATCATCATCTTGATGGGTTCTGCCACAGAGCCAGCTCGTGAGGCTATCGATTACCTCAACAAGCAGGGCAAGAAGGTCGGTATGGTTGCCGTACACCTCTTCCGTCCATTCTCTGTTGACTTCTTGAAGAAGACTATCCCAGCTACTGTTAAGCGTATCGCTGTTCTCGACCGTACCAAGGAGCCAGGTGCAGAGGGTGAGCCATTGTACCTCGACGTGAAGTCTGCTCTCTATGACGACGAGCGTAAGCCATTGATCGTTGGTGGTCGTTATGGTCTCGGTTCTTCTGATACAACTCCAGCCAAGATCGTTGCTGTATTCAAGAACCTTGAGTTGCCACAGCCTAAGAACCACTTCACTGTTGGTATCGTTGATGACGTTACATTCACATCTCTCCCAGAAGAGGAGGAGATCCCAATGGGTGGCGACGACTTGTTCGAGGCTAAGTTCTATGGTTTGGGTGCTGATGGTACTGTAGGTGCTAACAAGAACTCAGTTCAGATTATCGGTAACAATACCAACAAGTATTGCCAGGCATACTTCTCTTACGACTCTAAGAAGTCTGGTGGTTTCACCTGCTCTCACTTGCGTTTCGGCGATAGCCCTATCCACAGTGCATACCAGGTAAATACTCCTAACTTCGTAGCTTGCCACGTACAGGCATACCTCCACATGTATGATGTAACTCGTGGTCTCCGTAAGAATGGTACCTTCTTGTTGAACACTATCTTCGATGGCGAAGAGTTGGTTAACTTCATCCCTAACAAGGTAAAGCGTTACTTCGCTCAGAACAACATCAAGGTATATTATATCAACGCTACTAAGATTGCCCAGGAGATTGGCCTTGGTAACCGTACCAATACGATCCTCCAGTCTGCATTCTTCCGCATCACAGAGGTTATTCCTTTGGATCTTGCCGTAGAGCAGATGAAGGCATTCATCGTGAAGTCTTACTCTAAGAAGGGTCAGGATGTCGTTGACAAGAACTTCGGCGCTGTTGACCGTGGTGGTGAGTACAAGGAGTTGGCAGTTGACCCAGCTTGGGCTAACCTCGCTGATGACGCTCAGAAGGAAGACAATGCTCCAGCATTCGTTAAGGAGTTGGTTCGTCCTATCAACGGTCAGGCAGGTGACCTTTTGAAGGTATCAGACTTCGTTAAGCACAACACTGTAGATGGTACATGGGAGAACGGTACAGCAGCATTCGAGAAGCGTGGTGTTGAGGCATTCGTTCCAGTATGGAATGTTGAGAACTGTATCCAGTGTAACAAGTGTTCATTCGTTTGTCCTCACGCAGCTATCCGTCCATTCGTATTGACCGACGAGGAGTTGGCAGGCATCGATGGTCTCGCTACTCAGGATGTGAAGGCACCTAAGGCTTTGGCTGGCATGCACTTCCGCATCGAGACTTCTGTACTTGACTGTCTTGGTTGTGGTAACTGTGCTGACGTCTGTCCAGGCAAGAAGGGTGAGAAGGCATTGACCATGGTTCCATTCAACGTTGACGCTGAGGATATGGTTAAGGAAGCAGCTAACTGGGAGTACCTCGTACACAAGGTAGCTTCTAAGCAGGATCTCGTTGACATCAAGCAGAGCCCTAAGAACTCTCAGTTCGCTCAGCCATTGTTCGAGTTCTCTGGTGCTTGCTCTGGTTGTGGTGAGACTCCATACGTTAAGTTGATTTCTCAGCTCTTCGGTGATCGTCAGATGATTGCTAACGCTACAGGTTGTTCTTCTATCTACTCAGCTTCTATCCCATCTACTCCATATACCAAGAACGCCAAGGGTCAGGGTCCTGCATTCGACAACTCATTGTTCGAGGACTTCTGCGAGTTCGGTCTCGGTATGGTATTGGGTAACAAGAAGATGAAGGAGCGCATCGTTCACTTGCTCGAAGAGGGTAAGGCTCAGGAGGGTATCCCAGCTGAGTTCGTAGCTGCTGCTGATAAGTGGATTGCCAACAAGGATGATTCTGAGGGTTCTAAGGAGGCAGCTGCCGAGTTGAAGCCTATCATCGCTGCTGGTGCAGAGAAGGGTTGCCCTATCTGCCAGGAGTTGAAGACTTTGGATCACTACCTCGTTAAGCGTTCACAGTGGATCATCGGTGGTGATGGTGCTTCTTACGATATTGGTTACGGTGGTCTCGACCACGTATTGGCTTCTGGTGAGGATGTCAACATCTTGGTACTCGATACTGAGGTTTACTCTAACACGGGTGGTCAGTCTTCTAAGTCAACTCCACTCGGTGCCATCGCACAGTTCGCTGCACAGGGTAAGCGTATCCGCAAGAAGGACCTCGGTTTGATGCAGACAACATACGGTTACATCTACGTAGCTCAGGTTGCTATGGGAGCAGACAATGCACAGACATTGAAGGCTATCCGCGAGGCTGAGGCTTATCACGGACCATCACTCATCATCGCTTACGCACCATGTATCAACCACGGTTTGAAGCGTAAGGGCGGCATGGGTCGTTCACAGCACGAGGAAGAGTTGGCTGTAGAGTGCGGTTACTGGCACTTGTGGCGTTACAACCCAGAGTTGGCTGAGCAGGGCAAGAACCCATTCTCACTCGACTCTAAGGCTCCTAAGTGGGAGAACTTCCGTGACTTCTTGCTCGGTGAGGTTCGTTACCTCTCTGTACAGAAGGCATATCCTAAGGAGGCTGATGAGCTCTTCACTCAGGCAGAGAAGATGGCTAAGCTCCGCTACCAGACTTACGTTCGTAAGAGCCAGGAGGACTGGAGCGAGCAGATTTAAATAGAGATAGTCTGGGATTATTTCCCTGTTATTTTTATATTTAATAAAGCTAAGAGGCAGGCAGAAGTGATTCTCCCTGCCTTCTTTTGTATTATATGATGATAGTATTTCTCTTCATAACGAGTTCTATAGTGACTTTTACATATGCTGCGCTATAGGAGGTATCCTCTGTGCATTAGCATTTAAGTTAATAGATAAATATATAGAAAAGAAGAAAAAGAAAGAAGCTCCTTGCAACAGATTTCAAAATTCTTAATAATCCTTAAAATCATTTCATTCGTCTAGTCTTCTAAAGAGTTAACTATTCTACTACTTATTTCATCAAACTTTTTATCGTAACTTTGCATTTTGGAAAAAAGTAAATGATAAAATAGATGATGAAAAGAAAATTCTTATTAAGACTCATGACCTTCCTATGGCTTTTAGCGATTGGGGGGGCAACTTCTGCATGGGCGGATGATGAGGGCTCTAGCCCTTCTGGCTCCAGCTCATCAGGCTCAGACTCATCGGGAAGCAATTCCGCAGAAGAGACTTTTGTGTATGATTTCAATGCCAATCCTGAGATACTCACGGGATTGGGCACAAGTATCACAGACTGGACTAGTGCCAACAAGCACATGGTCATAACCATCAACACCTTCCAGTTTACCTTGCACAACTGTCTGCGAACAGGCAGCGGCAACAAGACGTGCCTGACTATCCGTGGCGACTACAACGACAACAACACAGGAGCCGACCCAGGCTACGTTCAGGGCAGCATGAAGGGTACGATGACGAAGATGACCCTCTCCACCAAGAGCAATAGTCGCGAGGGCGATGTCTCCATCATCATCGAGGCTAAGGATGGCACCAAGACGGAAGTCACGCAGCATCTTTCCAAGAACACGGAAAATGTCATTGAGATTCCAAAGGACAAGCAGATAGAGGACGCCAAGTCCATCACCATCCAACCGAGCTTTAAGTTGGACCTCACCAAGATTACTGTGACTCGTTCCAACGGAAGTGCCGATGTCAAGGATCCATGGATCATCTTCAAGACCCAGAATGCCAATCCTGACAACGTGACAAGATACCCTACCACGGATACCGAGACCCACTATGCCTACATCGGTCAGATTTTGCAACTGGAGTCGAATGGCATCGAGGGCTTCGACCCTGTCAGCACGATGGCAAACCCATACGTGGTCACCTACACCGTAGATGGCTCGGAGCCGCAATTCACCAATGTGAGAGACGGCAAGAAGACCTACTGGAAGAATGGCAACGACTCCTACCCTGCCGGCTATGAGGGTCATCAGGAAGGAGAAGCCATCAACATGAACGGCTACGTCTATCGACGTGGCATCGTTCTGGGCATCGAGAAAGATGCCAATGGTTCGCTCCACGAGAACAAGGAGGGCGATAAAATCACCGTCAAGCTCGGCATCTTCAAGGTTACGTTCAAAGATGACGGAACGACAGATTACACGAAAGTGAAGGACATCACGAAAGTCTTCACCTTGAAGGCGAGCGATGGCTATCATAACCGTCCGAAATGGCGAGCTGGTGGCACGGGAGAAAGCAATCAATATGACCTCCAATACACGCCAGACACCAAACAGAAGACGGAGCCGACTTCCTATGACAAGGGAGTGATGCCTATCCTCGACCCGAACGAGCGAATCAAGGTGTTCGCAGCCAACACATGGCTCAACAAGGGCAACACCATCATCGCCAAGTTCAGCAAGAACGACAACTACGACTTGCAAGAGCTGCTGAACGCTACCAACACCACCCTGGCAACCGACTCCAAGACACTCAAGTCTTCAGCCTTGAAGTTGCGCAAGGTCACTGCCATGCAATACACTCGCGAAGGCATCGCCAGCGAGACCGTGGCGGAAGGATTCTACTGGTTCATCCCTGCCCGAAAGCAACTGTATCTGGAAACCGCATCGGGTACGGACGAAGACGGCAAGGTAAGCCTCGACCTCTCGACGGGTGCCAGCAAGAAGGAATACCAGCAGATTACCTTGAAGGGGTATTACCTCAATGGAGAGACCAAGGAGTATGTCGATCTTTCACAAATCGGACTGAAGAACTCGAACATCACCTTCAGCGACAATGCCGTGGCAGAGATTATCAAGGACCCAAACAACGCCACTGCGACCGACTATATCACCTTCGGCTCCGAAGGAAAGACCGCTTCCTTCTATGTCAAGGGTTTGGACAATGGTACCTCCCAGATGACCATCAAGACGGAGAAAACAACTAACGTGACTGACAAGGACTTCAATGCCAGCACAACGGAAACCGCCATCAGTTTCTTGGAAGCCTCCACCCACTTGGACGTCAACGTATCGGGCAGTGGCAATCTGATGCCGCCAACGGTTACGCCTTACTCTCAGACTTACGGTCATGAGATGGTGGCAAGTGTGAAGGGCTATGATGCCGAGCTGGACGGCGAGAAAGTGAAGTTCTACTACCTCTTGTTGAACAATAGTACCAACAACAATACCCATCTGACTTCCGTTGAAGGAGACGAGGACAATGATGAAGAAGTGGAACAGCCTAGCGAGTCGCAGGACAGACCTGATGCTGCCGCCATCATCAATATCGCATTGAACTTCCATAAAGGGGATGATCCACAATATGCAGCCGCAGGTATCCTGGAGGGCAACCAGAAGATGGAGTTTACCATCCCTGGCAAGACCGGAGCCAACTACGTACTCTATGCCGTGGCAGCCAAAGGCGTGCAAACCGAGAACGGCGAGGTCAAGGAAGCGAATGGCGAGGCCCAGATAGACAAGAGCAGTCGTGTGGTATGGGGTGAATACACCTACAACAAGTTGGAGGAGCCTTACCTGACACCGGGTGTCATAGAGGCGAAGGGCGTATATCCTTTCAGCGGCGAACTTTCCGTGGAGGCTCATGTGAATGGAGACAACGTGCAGATATTCTATGTCACAGGCAACCAAGACCTGCGCTTTAGCGTCAAGGAAGATGGAACCTTCGACACCAACTGTTCGCTGTACGACCCGACAAGCCCTATCAAGTTGACGGCATCGACCGTGATTCGCGCCATCGCCTACAGCAGTGCCTTGGGCATCACGAGCGACGTAGTCACCTATCGCTATGGTAGCAAGAACACCGACATCGACGACCCTACGTTCACCATCGGTGTAAAGACCTTCACCAGCGGGAGCAAGTACATACAGAGCCTGACAGGAAAGACGCTCGGCATCCAAGCCACCTACTATGACGAGGAAGGCAACGAGCAGAGCATCGGCGGTACGAATGTCGATTGGGACAATGACACTTACCATATTTATTATACCACCGACGGCAGCTATCCGACGAGCAACAGTTCGCAGTACAAAGGAGTGGTTTCTGCCGAGAATCTGCCTTCTGGCAACTTCGAGATTCATGCGGTAGTCATCGCCAACGGCAAGGGAGGCGACAGTTCGGTGAGCAACTACAGCAAGTTGACCTTCATGAACTCCCACGCCTACTACTGGGAGACCACCACCACGAATTGCCCTGACGGCAAGTTGACTTCCTTGAAGCAAGCCATCACCAAGGGCGAGGGCACTACAGGAGAGACCTTGGTGGACATCGAGTTTGGCGGCAGCAAGGATGCCACAGGCAAGACTTTGGAGTGGAAGCACTACGCATCTGCTGAGTATGGCACAGGCGAGCCTTTGAACGACATCGGTGCCTATACCATCGCCCCAGCCAAGGATGCCGATGGCGAGGTAGCCGACGTGAAAGACGAGATGGGCAACCTCTGGAACCATAGCAAGGCCAACGACCAGACAGATGGTTTCCAGACCCATAAGGCGACCTACGGACTCCCTGCTTCGGGAGCTTACGTGAAGTTCGAGCCAAAGCAGGACGGACAGCTCACCATCTGGTGCTGCCAGGAAGGTGCGCTATACTACAACAACAGCAGTTCGCAGAAAGACCGATTAAACGAAGGCTTCCTCCGCAAGCGACCAGCCTACTTCATCGACGAGGCAGGAAAGTCGTACAAGCCGACGAGCGTGACGGCGGCAGGCGTGTTGAGTTCCAACTGGTTCAAGTCGGTGGCATCCACCTTCTGGAACAAGAAGGGTGAAGAAGTCAATGGCATCAAACAAGAGGTCTATACAGCGGAGCAAACGGGATTGATACACTCCATGTTCAACAACGTCATCTTGAAGAACGGCGCAGACTGGAACACCCCGCTCCAACCACTCATCGTCTATCTGAACACCGAGGAGAACAAGAAGGTGGCAGGTTTCAATGTAGCTGAGGAGCCACGCGAGGAGGGCGAGACGGAGGCGACGAAGGCCTACACCCCAGACAACGTCATCGACGGAACAGGAGCTTGCATCCCATCCGCCTCGTACATGAAATACACCTTCGACGTGAAGGCAGGCAAGACATACTTCTTCTTCGGATGGATGACGAAGATAGGTATCCGAGGCTTCGGCTTCGAGCCAAGCGATGCGAGCGAGACCACTTCAGATATCACTATTCATTCGGGCAATTCCGCCACAGGCACAGGCGGTGACAGCTCTGACAATGACTTCACAGAGAAGAAAGGTAAGTTCTGTAGCAAGGTTACTCTCGAAAGAAGCTTCAAGCGCAACACTTGGACCACGCTCGTATTGCCGTTCAGCGTGAGCGCAAGTCAGGTGAAAGTCGTGTTTGGCGACCAGACCAAGGTACTTCACTACCGTGCCATCGAGAATCGCACGATGTACTTCTTCGAACACTTCCATCAGATGATTGTGGCTGGTACGCCTGTCCTCATCAAACCGATGGGACACATCGATGGATTGGCAGACGATGCAGCCATCAGTTCACCTCATTTCACCAACGTGACCATCGAGGCTACGGAGGTGACCGACAAGCCATGCAATGATTATGGATATGACGGAACGACGAATACCGACTACCCGATGATAGGTTCGTACAAGCCACAGTTTGTAGCAGACCACAACTACTACATCGGCAATGACGGCAAGGTATATCGACTGGTGAACGGTGGTAAGGGTTCGACGCTCTATGGCACACGTGCTTATATCAAGGGCACGGACGACCAGGGCTCTTCTGTTGCGCTAAATAGCATGGCGAAGGCAGCCTACAACCATCTCACCCCTACCAGTATGGACGATGAGACCACCGACATCGACTTCATCTCCGTTGGAAGAGGGAACGAGGATATCGAGTCCAATGCCAATGCCAGAGGAGGAATATACAGTGTCGATGGCAAGTTGGTTCGTCTGAACGGCGATAGCCTCAAGGGATTGGCCAAGGGCATCTACATCAAGGACGGCAAGAAATTGGTCGTGGAATGATGAGGGAACGCTCGAACAGAGAAAAGAATTGAAAAGCTAGTAATACAGTTGCAAGTAGGATAAAACTTACTTGCAACTGGCTAAAACTGAAAGAAAGCAAACATGGAAAAGAAACGATATATTATCCCATCGTCCGTTACTCTTCAGATAGACATGGGCAGCCTGATGGATGCCCAAGTATCTAAGACAGAGAACGGACCTGATTATGGAGGAAGTGGAAACGGCGGCGGCATGAATGGTGCCAAGCAATCCTCCTTCAACCTATGGAGCGAATCAGAGGGATACGACGAAGAAGAATAAATTGGAAAAAATGAGGGTGTGCCATAAGTCGGGCAGAAAGCCCAAAAGCCCCAAGCCCAGGGCAACGCCCTGGGTAATGATAACACAAACGAAAGTCGCCCTGAAAGGGCAAAAGCATTGATAATGTGTTGCTTTTGCCCTTTCAGGGCGATTTTTCTAAATGATTGCTGACCTAGGGCGTTGCCCTAGGCTTGGAGCTTATTGCCCTTTCAGGGCACATGGGTTGTGACTTATGACACACCCCCATTTTCCTTTCAAGAGAGAAAATATATGGAAAGATTTGCGAGTTCCGAAAATTTTCTGTATTTTTGCAAAAGTTTAGAAGGAGACTGAATCATGACACAAAACAAAATCAAGGGAATACCCTACGGAGTATCGGATTTCGCAAGCGTAATCACTAGAAATCTCTATTATGTAGATAAGACAAGGTTCATACCTGACATGGAAAACCAGGCAGACAACTTGTTCTTCATCCGCCCTCGCCGCTTCGGCAAGAGCCTCTTCATCAACATGCTCCGTGCATACTACGATTGCAAGACAACTCCCGAGAGATTCCATGAGTTGTTTGGCAACCTGTGGATAGGTCAGCACCCTACCGACCTACAGGGCAAGTTCCAAATACTATATCTCGACTTTTCGCAAGTGGGAGGCGACATCGACAGCCTCGAAAAAAACTTCGATGCCTATTGCAAGGTATGTTTCGATTACTTTGTGGATAAGTATAATGATATTTATTCCAAGGACTTTATCAAGCAAGTTCATGCCGCCGAAAATGCGATAGGCAAACTCACCCTTATCAATGCCGAGACCCAACGACAAAATCTCTCCCTCTACCTCATCATCGACGAGTACGACAACTTCACCAACACGATACTCAATGTGCATGGCGAGGAGGTATATCATGCCATCACGCATGCCAACGGATTCTACCGCGACGTGTTCAAGAAGTTCAAGGGCAACTTTTCCCGTATCTTCATGACGGGAGTGAGTCCTGTGACGCTGGATGATGTGACAAGTGGTTTCAACATCGGTTGGAGCATCTCCACCAACTATAAGTTCAACCAGATGCTGGGCTTCTCCTTGGAAGATGTGCGAGAGATGTTCACCTACTACAAGGAAGTGGGCTGCCTGCCAACCGACTGCGACGTGGAGTGGATGATCAACGACATGAAGCCATGGTACGACAACTATTGCTTCTCCAGGTCTGCCCTGAAGAAACAGAGCAAGGTGTTCAACTGCGACATGGTCATCTATTACCTTCGCAATTACATCAACGACGGAGAACCTCCTAGAGAGATGATAGACCCGAACACAAAGACCGACTATGGCAAGATGGAGAACCTGCTCAAGCTCGACCAGTTGGACGGCGACCGCAAGGGCATCATCAAGACTATCGCCGAGAAGGGGGAAATCCACGGCAACGTCATGGATTCGTTCCCTGCCAAGGCATTGACTGATCCTGAGATATTCGTCAGCCTGCTGTTCTATTACGGCATGCTCACCATCAAGGGAACGTTTGGCGACCAGCTCATCCTCGGCATCCCGAACAACAACGTGCGAAAGCAATACTACGGTTATCTCTTGGCACAATACCAAGAGCAGAAGTACGTAAACCTCGCCGAACTGAAGACCAAGTTCACCTATATGGCGTTCGAAGGCAAATGGGAGGATGCACTGGGGCACATGGCGAAAGCTTACGCCGACGTATCGTCTGTTAGAGACGGCATCGAGGCGGAGCGTAACTTGCAAGGTTTCTTCATGGCATACCTGAGCCTCAACAACTACTACATCACCGCCCCGGAACTGGAGATGAGCCATGGTTACTGCGACTTCTTCCTTCTGCCCAACCTCACCCACTACGACAGTAAGCATAGCTATATCATCGAGTTGAAGGTGCTATCCAAGAAAGAATGGAATGAAAAGGTGACAGACCCAGAACTGGGTGAAGTGACGAAAGCAGAAAAACAATGGAACGATGCGGTGAAACAAATCAAACAGTATGCTGCAGCGCCTCGTGTCGAGGCATTGCGCCAAGGCACCACCCTCCACAAGATCATCATGCAGTTCGAGGGATGGGAGCTGAAGAAAATGAAGGAAATCACGGAATAAATTTGCGAGAATATTTCAATATAATGAGATATGAGCTATATGGAAATAATAGAATTTGCCTCATGTCAACTTATAAGATATATTTATCCCCACCACCATCCCATGAAGGATGAAGGTGGGGATTTTTAGTTCACCAAACAAAAACCTCTCGAAAGATTTGCGAGTTACGAATATTTTCCGTACATTTGCAACCGAAAAATCAGCAACACAAATATTATGATGAAGACAGAAAAGGAAAAAATCGGCATATAACTTCTAATCTATAGAAGCTAATATTTTTTTTATATAAAAAGGTATGAGCATGATAAATGTTATATTTACAATAGGACTTGTCATTAGCATAGTCTTGCTAGCCCAGGACTATATACCTATGAATAAGAAGAAAAGACAAAAAAACATGTTTAAGTCTTTATAATCGTCACCATCCTCACGGATGGTGACGGTAACTACATGATGGCGAGCCAACGCCTTTCTCACTCTATCGACCAGAGGCATATAACTCTCCTGCGTACGCACGAGGAAACCGAAGTGCCTGCAAGTGCCCACGGCTATCTTGCCACAGGACAATGCATAGGGGCCATTCGACGGAACAAACCAGTCGCGCCACGAACGCAACTCGTACTCTCCTACGGGCAAACAGGTATCTGCATTCTCCAAGGTGTCGCAGATGTATTGCCCGTCCCACAACAGCCTGCCATGCAGGGCTTTTCCTAGGCGAAAATGACGCAAAATCACGATTTCCATTCTTTTATTCATGATTTGCCCCCTTTCTTTTCTACTCCCTTGTCAGAGTCCGTTTGCAGAGTGACACTCCGATGAGAGCCTCCTTCCTTTCCGCTGCACGTCCCCAATATCCTTGACTTCTTTTCGCTATCCATCTCCTCCCACTCATCCAAGTTCCTCACTTGGAGCAAGGGCTGGAGCAAGGTGGCATCAAAACACGGACAGGCCTTCTGAACTCCAGGCAGGTCGCAATGCCCCAACACAGTATGTATCGTCGGGAACTGCTGCTTCAACTGGACAATCAACCTCGCCATCGCCTCCTTCTGCTCAGGCGTTCGAGTGTCCGTAGGATGCCCCATCTCATCGAGACCACCCTCATAGCAGATGCCGATGCTGTGGGCATTGAAGCCCTTGGCATGGGCACCCATACGAGCCAACGGACGAGTCACCTCTACCTTGCCATCACGCAGGATGTAGAAATGGTAGCCGATGAAACGCCAGTGGTTCACCTCCACGTGGTCGTGATACAGCTGCAACAACGAGTAACGGCGGTTACAACGGGTGGCAGTACAATGGATGACAAGCATCGTAATCAATCTCTTCACTTCTTGTTCTTGTTTCATAAACTTTAAAATTTAAGGGTTAAACATCAATATTCTATCCTGCTTTGCCGACCTTGACACAGGACGATACTCAGAGCTGGAATTTTATATTTTGTAAAATTATTTCGCCATAATCCGTTTTCCCTACCCCAGGAAAGAATCGCTCCCTGGGCAGGGAAAAATTTCTCCCTGCCCAGATAAAAATTTTTCTCTGCGCAGGGAAAAATGAAAGTGGTGCAAGGAGGTCTGATATACCTCCTCGCACACGGAATCCTGTTGTAAACAAAATTCATGTTTCTCATCTTACAGACTTTAAGGTTTACCATCTAAAAACAGTACTAAAAACTAACAAACAAAATCATGCAACAGTTCATCTTTTACTTGAATCGCCTTACTTTTTTGCATATCAAGTCACTTTCTGATTGACACTGCAAAAATAGGAAAAATATCCATACGAGCCTAAGAATTTAACATTTAACCCCATTTTCTGCGCAGCGGGTAACGTTCCCTTCCCCATTGCTCCAGGCAGATAGAAAAAGTTACCAAGAGAAGGGCAAATAGGTTCCCAAGAGCCGATTTCCCGACAACGCCTGTTACCATCTGCGCAGAATCGAAATTGCAAATATCTAGCTATCAAATAGATAGCATCCAATAAATCATCCTATAATATGATAATATATGAGAATTATAATCAAGGAATATGGTATTCATGAGTGGATTTTAAATATTTTTTTTCATTTTTTTGAAGAAAAGCTTTGCTAATTCAAAAAATAATATTACTTTTGTGCCCAATGAATTGTCGAAGCCAATTTTGTAGGTGGAAAATCCCACGGAAAAGGCACTCACAACAGAGAGACAGTTCCACGAAGAGAAGGATTTTTTAATTCTGAGACTTTAGCACAAGAGGATTTGCTCCCCTCTTTAAGGTCATTACTTGAAATCCTTGTCCAGGCTGAGATATGTCTGCACAGTTCGAACTAAAGAACAACAGCAGGTATCGAGGTTTGGCAAGATAAGAGTAATGACGCTTAAAAAAAGGAGCAACTGCATGACCAAACCTGATACCGATTTGGGATTACCAGAAGAGATATGTGTGGTTTGACAACCTATAAGGTTGGTGTCTTTGATTATGTGCAGTCTTTTTTCTGCGTATCAGAATTTTTCTTGTTCATTCCTCCTACTTGCTGTTATAATTATAAATCATAAATTATAACAACAAAGCAATTAAAAGAAGAAATGACTAAAAGCCAGGAATTTATCTTGGAGTTTTGGGTACAAGCATTTACCCTCAATTCTTACACACGCTATGAAAGCACGTTGCTCATGCGTATCCACAAGTGTTGCCAGAAGGACATCAGCAATGCCATCACGCAACAGGCGCAAACCGACAAGCTCTGCTTCTCCTTCGAGGAGAATGCGGAGCAGATGCGCCACACCCGCATCGCCCTAAAGGAGCTGGAGGCAAATCGCTCGCATTACTCCCGAGCCAAAAGTGCCCTCCAAAGCATGGCGAAGAAGTTGGTGCAGATACCTCGTTTCCTGCCATCGGGAGCCATGGAGTACGCCATCTTCCCACAACTTTTCACGGTCACCTTCATGCGTGAGAACAATCGGGAATACGTCGTGCTGCATACCTCGCTCGATGTGTTGAAATACTACTTGAGCAACAAGAAGGGCTACTACCGCCTGAACCTGAACACCTTCTTCTCCTTCAGGCGCTTTGCCACCCGACAGGCTTATCGCTACTACTATGCCCAGCTGGGCGGAGCCACCAAGAAGTTGAAGCCGCAGTTCATCGCCGCCACCTTCAGCGTGAAGGGCGAAGGCACATACAAAGACTATGCCAGCGTGAAGAAAAACCTCCTCGAACCTGCCCGGGTAGAGATGGAGAAAGCCTTCAAGAACGGCACCAGCGAGGTGTATTTCCGCTACAAGCCCCTCTACAAGAACGAGACCAAGGACGGACCGTGGTGCGACCATGTGCTCTTCACCTTCATCACGCAGGAGGACGAGAATCCAACTGGCGATAAATTGGTGGAGCTCCAAGGTTACCAGACTCGCATCAAGATAGTGCTGGACTTTGTGTGGGGAGTCGATGCCAAGGTGTCGCTGGAACTGGTCAAGCGCATCCGTTACACGATGATACCCGAACTAGATGCCTTCTTCAACCACCAGGACTGGTTCGCCAAGGAGATGGAGCGCAAGCATACCCCGATACGAAACCGTGGTGGATTCATGAGATGGAAGTTGGAAAGCTTCCTGAAAGAACGAGAAGGGTGAGTTTCTCTGCGACAAGTACTCGGAGCGCTATTAAGTTGTATAACTCGCTCGCAAAAAAATAAGAAAAAATTTGGCGGTTCAAGAAAAAAGTTGTAGCTTTGCAAAAAATACGCAATAGTGCGGAAAAGGGGCAAGAACCACCTTCTCCGCAACAGTTGTTGGAGATGTAGTAACAATGGTAATCAATGAGCAAGTGACAAATGCGGCAATACTGCTATTCATTGGCGGGCTTCTTGCAACATTTTTATTGGCAATATCTGGTTATAAAATTTCAAAAAAATAGAAATATGGAAGCATTACTTATCACATTATGGGGCACCGCCCTTATCGCCTTAGGATTCTACATTTGGATGTCTTACACCAAATCGGGCAAGAAATGGCTGAAGAGCCTTGGATAAACTGCAACTATTGAAAGCTACGGCATACCATCCCTGTCAAGAGAAAGCGACGTATAGCGACATGACTTCGCCTTTCTCTTGTCAGGGATTTTTTGTTTATGTATCTTGCCATCCGACAACCACACGCCCTACACAAACGTATAGATATGCAAAAAAAATGGTGAAAAACGCTCTCCTAGAGTAAAAGCATAATCTATCAAAAGGCAAAGAGGTGTTCTTAAAACGAACACAAAAGAAGACTTTTCGTACTCTTTTTGCTCACTTGAGATAGCATTTTATGCCATCACAAAGTTAAAGTACACTAATTTCTTGACATCCGTCAATTCGGGGGGGGTAGTAAATTTAAGAAATATGTAAAGAAATTGAAATATTTTTTCTACCTTTGCAAACAGAGTACATATAAACTTTGAGAATAAAAATACATAAAAATACAGATAACTTGTTTTTTAAGGCTATAAGTGTAGCTTAGGTTTTGAAACTTATTATCTAGTTGATTTATTAAGTAAGTCTTTAAATTATTAGTCAGGAAAAAGTAGATGGTTGTCAAGAAGAAACATACTTCATCCCGAAAGATGAAGAACCAGCGCAATGTAGTTATGGTGATTGCCGTTTCCCTTTTTTGTGGAAACGGCATGGTTAGTTATGCACAGTCGGATGCCGACGAGAAGACCTCGCAGGCTCCCTCCGCTATCCCCGACAACGTGACCGACCTCAAGGGCGAGGTCATCGATTTCAAGAATCGAGACCAATATTTGAGCACCGGCAGACCGTGGGTGAACGACAAGATGTTCTTGTTCTACAACGTCGGCACGGGCAAGTTCCTCAACGTGGGCAGTTACTGGGGCACGCACGCCATGCTCAGCGAAGTGCCAAAGCCTTTCTGGTTGCAAAACCGAAACGACAAAGAGGTGTCGGGGCAATCGGCATACGAAAGATACCCGATGAGCAAGGTCTCAGCGGGCAACTTCCAAGACGAGTTCAATGCCATCTCCAAGTATGAGATAGGCAGCACCGAGGGAACCGCCAGCACCGCCCGAAGCAACGCCATCTACCAGAGCATCGCCATCAAGAACCTCTCCGACGACTCCACTTACAAAGTCTTGAAGCAGGAAACGACCTCCAACAACGGCCAATCCTTCAAGTTCACCGAGGGCACCGATGACTTCGACGATCTCGACTTCGACAAGCAGTACGTGGAGGCTTACATCGACCTTTCCCCTTGCACGAACAAGGATGCCGCAGATGGAACCCACACGATGGAGACCATCCTCTCCATCGGCGAGAACATCGACAAGTGGCAGGACGCATCAGACAACCAAGCCGCCATCGTTGACGTACATATGTACGGCTACGTCGATAGCAGCGACGATCACATGCTCCGTGTGCAATGCGTCAACTCCGCCTACAAGAACGACAACCAGAAAACGAAAGTCAACATCACCAACACCGCATCCAAATCTTCAGACGGAAAGAGCAGCAACATCGCTCACATCATCATCAAGAAAAACTCCATCACCGTCAACGGCGTGGAGTGCATGCCCAAGAACTACGAAAACCCTATCCAGCAATTCCTGAAGCAAACCAGCATACAGGTGGGTAGCGCCGAGGGAACAGGACGTTCCAACGCCACTTACAACTACGTGAAACTCTTCACTTCGCGCAATACACAGTCCACCGCCGACACCTGCGTGGTGAAGCCGGGCTTCTACAATGCCCAGGCTGGCAACGGCGACGAACTGAAATTCAGCAAGACATACGAAGGCAACCTCTCCAACCACTCCATCTACGCCGACATCGACCTGAGCACCTGTACGGGCAAAAACGAGAACGTGCTCTCCATCGGTACCGACATCGACCACTGGGGAAACAAGGACGACGGCGTGGCGGCGGATGCCCACAACCTCCACTTCTATTATACAAAAGGTGGAAAGCTGGTACTGAACTTCGTGAGCTGCGATGGTCAGTCTAACAACGTGGTAATCAACCAAGACGGCGACTATGCTGGTCGCCTACAGGTGGAACTGTCCATTAAAGGCCTGGAAGTGAACGGCAAGAGCATCGCCGACCTGTACAATGTACTCTCCTACCTCAGGAAGACCGCCAGCAGCCTACAGGTGGGTAGCACCCAAGGCACCACCCGAAGCCATGCCATCTACAAGACGCTGAAGGTAGTGGAGGCTGCTCCGACGGAAATCAACAGCACGCCTTACCCTACCATGGGTATCAAGTGGAATGGCGAGAAATTCGACAAGACGGTATATGGCAACCTCAGCGACCGTGTGGTGGAGGCAGAAATCGACCTCAGCACCTGCACGTCGGGCGCCAACGAGAACGTGCTCTCCATCGGCAATGCCATCGATCAGTGGGGAACCAAGAGCGGTCAGAACAACATCCACATGTACTACAATGGCACCACGCTGAGCATAGAGGGTGTCAACAGCACACATACGGGTGGCAAGACCGATCCTACCATCAAGGCAAGCTTGGCAGCTTCCGACATCCCGGACAAAGTCATCAAGATAAAGCTCGATAAGAACGGACTCTACATCAACGATGCCGCCATCAGCAACTTCGGCAACGACAACGAGATGATACAATACTTGGCTTCCGAAAGCACCACCCAAATCCAAGTAGGTAGCCGCGAGGGAGCAACTCGCAGCCACGCCACCTACAAAAGCATCACGGCAAGTTATACTGAGACCTTGGCAGCATCGGCTACAGCCAAGACGATGATGACTGCCGCCAACGCAGCCACAGGCACCGAATCCACAGAGTCTTCAGAGACAACATCCACCCTCGACACCTACATCCCTATCTACAACGAGAAGGGCGACGGAAAGACGGCGATGAAGTCAGACCTATTTAATATAGACTGGGAGAACGGCGACTACATCGAGGCAGACATCGACGTGAGCACCTGTCAGAACAGCGACGAGAACGTACTCTCCATCGGTAGCAACATCGGCATCTGGGGATACGACACGGGCAGCGATGTCGATAACCTCCACATCTTCTTCGGCGACAAGACAGCAGACGGCGTTTATAGCATGAAGGTATATTACGTCAACAATACACAGAGCGTGCAGAACTTGCGCAACTTCACCATCCAGGCAGCCAACGACGGCTCTGCCAAGATGCACGTCAAGTTGAGCAAGGAGGGTCTTGTCATCAACGATTCTCAGATTTACACCGCCACGAATCCGATGCCAACCATCGCTTACGACGAGAGTCTGAAGGGCACCATTGTCAAATTCAAGTACAACGGCTCCGTACCTGCACTCGACAGCTTTGGGCAATACATCATCGTGAAGCCAGGCGAGGATGGTTACGCCGACGCAAAGGGCATCAAGGGCGACTTCAACGGCTATATCTATACCGAGGACGACGCAGCCAACAACGAGCAGCCCGTGTTCATCACCTCCACCTTCCTGCAGGAGGGCACTTCCAATTACAACGAGGGCGACTACTTCGCATGGGCTCCTTACCTCAAGAACAACGACCAATGGGGAAACATCGGCATCTTCGGCGACCGCAACCTGCCACAGAAGGAGGTGGAAGACAGCGGAAAGGGACAGTCCGTGAAATGCTCGCAATGGCACTTCGTGAAGGTGCAGGACGGCGACAAGAACACCTACCAGATATACCTTGACATGGACAAGACCAAGGTGCCAAAACGCACAGGTTCGGCTAACGGACGTGAATTCGAAGACCAAAGCGGTAAGTTCTACCTGCAGGCGTGCGAGGAAAGCGTGTATGGCAACAGCCTGGAGAACTACGGCGGCGGATGGGATGACACCAAGGCGGCTACCAACTCGAATGGCGTGGATGCCAAGACTACCCTGCCTAGCGGCGAAGACATCCAAAAGAGTTACTGGCGACTCATCGACGTGGAGGAATACTACCAGCTCTTCAAGTCAGCCAACAGCGAGATGAGCAACATGCTCAACCTCTCCTACTCGCTCCGCGACCCAGACTTCATGCGTGAGAGCAATGAACTCACCAAATGGGAATGTGAAGGCGTGTTCGCCATCGAGAAAGAAAAAAACCTGGGCACCAACAACCAGTTGAACATCGGTTTCGACCAGTATAGCAAGAAGGCGTTCAACGACACAGAATATACCGACGAGGACGGCAACAAATACACCAACCAAGGTGCCACGGACGGCAACGACACCTACAAGTTTGCCAGACAGCACGTCAACAACCACGGTCGCTACATGGGCGTGGAGGTGAAGAACGGCGGAAGGGGCACGCTCTCTCAGACCGTCAAGGTCTATAACCCGGGTTGGTACGCCATCAACTGCGGTGGCGTGAGCAACGTGGGTGCCAAGCTCTTCGCCACCTACACGCTGAGTGGCAAGGAACACACCATCACGCAAGACTTGCATAACCTCACCGACGGGGAGAAGAACTTCTTCAACGCCACCAACCACACCTGGCCATACGACCAGGCAAGCAGCACCCTGCCTTTGCCTATGTACAATGCGCTCGTGGCAATGAACGATGACCAGGCTCCGGATGTTTACAATCCTACCGAAGCCACCAAGAACGGTGCGATGGTGGAGACCTTGAAGTCGCAGGTGGCATTCTATATCGACAAGAAGGAATTGCCAGCTGATGGCTCAGGCGTAAATGTAACTTTTGGAGTTAAAATCCTGGACGATTCACAGGTAAGCACCCAGAGCGCAGAGACTTCCAACGAGGGGACTTCCACTACCGCCGTATCGACAGCCGACGAGTGGACGGTGTTCGACAACTTCCACCTGCTCTTCGGTGGCGACAGCCAGGACCCTAACATCGTGTTCAGCGAGGACTTCACCAACCTCGACTACTACAACAACTCGATTCACAACTTCCAGAATCGCCCGATGCGACTCTATCGCACATTCAACTACGATACCAAGAACAACAAGGCGTACTGGAACAGTTTGGTATTGCCAGTTACCCTGAGCAAGACGCAGTTTGAGGATTTGTTGGGCAAGGATGCCGAGCTGTTGAAGATTTCGAAGATCAAGGGCACGAAGCTCATCTTCGAGAAGGAGACCGAATCGGCAACAGAAAAGAGTTCTGACGGCAATGCCGCTTATTTCCGTGCCAACAAGCCTTACTTGGTGAAGGTACACAGTGCCAAGGGACAGGAGAAAGCATACGATGCCTACATCTACAACTATGCGGATGGCGGCAAGACTTACACGAAGGTTTCTCTACCTGAAAGTAGCTACGTATGCTTTAATGTAACACTTCCAACAACAAGCGAGAATCCTTCTACCTCAACGTGTTACTACAACGGCTACTCCACCCAGGATGCCTTCTATACCACCATCGACGGCACGAAGTATCACTACGTGGTAAACCAAGGTGACGAGGACGTGGCATACGACTACACGAGCGGCGAGAAGAACGAGAACCGCTACGCCACCTTCTATGGTACGCTCTGTAAGACGTATGAGGGGAAGAGCATCATCAACAATGGAACCGACGACATCCGCCCAGACCTATCCGACGGCAACAGCTACTACATGGGACAGGGCAGCAACTTCTACCTGAGAAAACAGGGAGCACAGTATGGTCAGAAGGGATTCCGCTGCTGGTTTGTCTATCACGATGGCACGGCTTCTGCATCGCAAGCCAAGCCAGTGATGCTGGAGTTGCAGGGTATCACCGAAGAGACCACCGACATCGACGCCATCGAGCGCAATGACGGCGAGACCATCGTACAGCGATACAAGGGTGCTGTGTATAACCTGAACGGTCAGAAGGTGGCGAGCGACGGCAACCTCGACAACCTGCCAGCCGGCATCTACATCGTGAACGGCAGAAAGGTCATCGTGAAATAAGGACAAGTAAATCATAAAGGATAATCAATAAAACTATAAAAATGAAAAAGCAATATATGAAGCCAACGGTGTTAGGCATCTATCCCGTCATCGAGGAAGTCATGCAACAGCTTTCTGGTTGGCAAAGCGACGATGGAAATGATGGGGGCGGAGTTTTTCCGCCATCGGGCGGCGGTTCTGGATCTGATGGACCAAATATCGGAGGAACAGACAGTGGCAGTGATGACTGGGGAGGCGGCTGGTAGCCGACCTTGCCCCAACAGGGCATCTTCATGAAAAATCGTCATGAAGATAAACAAGTTCAAAATACATGAGAAAAGAATATAAGAACCCACAAATCAGGGTCATTGACATGAAATGCCAATATGGGTATTTGCAAGATTTTGGTATGAGCGGACAAGAGGGCAATCCTCCAGAAGAAATCATGTCGAAGAAGCATACGGGCTTCTCATTCGACTGTTTCGAAGAAGAGGAGGATGCAAACGAGGGTGACAACAAGTCCTTTTACAGCGAATAGTCCGCTATATTTTAGCTAATCATCTGAAATAATCAGCAAGAGCAATGAACAGTATCTATATGCTATTGATGTCTGTTTTCTACATCTTGAACGTTGCGGAAAACAAATATCTCTCCATCGACGGCGAGGGCAACACCAACCTCTCGCCCACTCCTGTCGCCATCAACTTCACAGCGACTGGAGACGGCACGGGAAGATACAACCAAGAAGTGAAGAAAGACTGGATTTTCAAGTCCATCGAGGGCAACGAGGGAATGTATGCCATCGGATACAATGTACCCGATGCCTACTCCACCGCCTTTCTCTATGCTTCCACTTCGGTTTCTCATGGAAATACCTCTGTAAATTCTTCCTATGGGAATACTACACCCTTTTCTTCCGACGGAAGCATCTCCACGACCTATTCCGAACCAGCGTTCGAGAAAGGGCAGTGGAGAATCCTGAAGGAAGTTCCCCACCAAGCGGTGACTTTAGACGAGGACGTGGCATACACCCTGCCTTCGTTTACGGTAGATTACGCCGATGTCACCTTCCGCCGCAACTTTGCGGAGGGGAAATGGAATTCGCTCTGCATTCCCTTCCCGATGACCACGGAGTTGGCGGAAAGTATCTGGGACAAAGGCACACAGCTCGCAGAGTTCAAGGAATATAAGGACGGAAGACTCATCTTCATTTATTGCTCGGCTGTGGATGCGGGCACACCATGCCTACTCCGTCCTGCCAAGGTATCGGATGACAAGACTTATGTGATTGATGGCATCAGCACAGCTGATTGGGCGAAAGAAGACTCACCGAACAATGTTGACCAAAACGGTGTCAAATACGTCGGTTCTTACGTGACAACCCAAGTGAAAGCACGTGCCTATGTGTTTGGAGGAACAGACGTGATGTATCATCTTGTGAGCAATATGCAGATGAAGGGCTATCGTGCCTACTTCTGGGATGAGTCGTCATCGGCTTCCCCTGCCAAGCAACTCATTTGGGGCATCAGCGACACACCTATGGGCATCGAAGTGATTCCATCCGCTGTCACCTCGGCAGGAGCTTCATCTCTGATGACTTCCAACATTTACACCCTTGACGGCAAAGTCGCCAAGAAGAAAGCAACTACGAGCGAAGGACTGAAACCGGGCGTATATATCATGAACGGCATGAAGGTCATCGTGAAATAAAAAATAAATCGTAAAAAATCATGAAAGATTTTATCAAGGACAAGGTGTGCAGAATCTTATGGATGGCTATCATTTACATAGCGACCTCTCTACACGTCTTCGCCGACAATCCCGTCACACCTGATGATGCATTTACCAATCTCTCAGGCTTCACCAATTATCAGGCTGATGGCAGCAAGACTTTCAGCGCAAAAACGGACATTGACTTCACCGATGAAGCGATAGAGGTTTCCATCGACCTCAGCAAATGCGATGAAACCGCAGTGAAACTGAGAAACATATTATCCATCGGCAATCGCATCAACGCTTGGGGAACCAAGGGGAAGTCTGACAGCAATCTGCACTTCTACTATACGCCACAAGCTTTGATAGACCAAGGGTGCGATGATGGGCATGGTCATAAGATAGACCAAAGACTGAGAATCGCTTATGTACATACAGATGCCAGTGCCAGCTACTATGAAGAGGTTTCGAAAAATGTAGCGTTTGATGGAGAAATTCTTATCATCAAATTGACTTCCGAGGGATTGTACATCAACAACCAACTGATTTCGGATTACTCTGCTTCTGTGTTGACGAGTCTTCTTGCCCTTCAAACTGTCACAATCGGCAGCCAAGAGGGAGCGACGGGAAGAAGCAATGCGCTTTACAAGTATGCCAAGGTCTATAAGCTTACTTCCGACAAAGAGACCCTTCTGTGCCAAGACAAGGTGGGAAACGGAAACATCTTCTATCTGCCTTCGGAGGAAGCCAAGGACAACTCCATCGACTTCAGCAAACAGTATGTTTGGGCTGATCTTGACCTGACCACCTGCTCGGCTACGGAAGAGAACGTGTTCTCCGTGGGTGAGGACATCAACGTTTGGGGAACCCAAGAAGGAAAAGCCAACCTCCACGTCTATTACAAGAAGGGGGAAAAGAAACTTTACCTTGACTTGGTCGATAATTCTTGCTCTGACAAAAACTCATCGGACGGAACCTATAATCAGGCGACGGTCGATCTGACGGATGCAGAACTGAGCCATACCAGCATCAAACTGTCTCAGGAGGGTGTGAGTGTAAACGGCGGTACGCCTGTTCTCCAGGCTGCTGTCAACAACAAACTTACTACCCTTACGTCTGTACAGGTAGGAAGCCACAGCGGATGGAGCGGACAAAGCGTCAAGTACAGTCATGCGACCTACAACAAGGTGAGCATCGTCACAACTGATGAAAAAAAGCCTACAGAGGACAAAGACTTCAGCCGTTGGATACAGGACGAGACCCAATTTGAGGACCACAAGGAGAAAGCTCACGCCACTTACATCCCTTATGCATCGGCATCGGAGATGAAAAGCGATGCCGACTTCTACCAGAAGCCTTGGCTCTACAGCCGAAGTTCATTGGTGAAATACCTCAACAGCACCGATGCCAACGAGTGGAAGTTCTGCTACGTGAAAGGCTCTGCGACCGCTCCGGGGGCAAGCGACTACTTTGCCAAGGACTTCGATGATAGCGCATGGGGCACCATCCGTGTGCCTCTGTCTTGGGAGATGGCAGGCTACGGTTGCCCTGTATATACCAACATCGGCTATCCATTCGAGTTCAACCCACCGAAAGCACTCAAGAGCCACGCCTCCACCAACGAGACTGACAACAACGCCATTGGCTTCTATCGCCGCAACTTCACGATAGATGACAGTTGGAAGGAGAAGCGCATCTTCCTCCACTTCGATGGTATCTACAGCGCAGCCGTGGTCTGGGTGGATGGCAAGTACGTGGGCTACACGCAAGGCTCCAACACCGACGCTGAGTTTGACATCACTTCCGCCCTTCAAGATGAAGACGGTAGCATCAAGACGGGAATAGACACTGACAGCCAGCACCAACTCTCTGTGAGAGTATATCGCTGGTGCGACGGTTCTTATCTGGAGGGACAAGATGCCTGGCACCTCTCGGGCATCCACCGTGACGTGTATCTCGTGGCAAAGCCGAAGGTCTTCGTGAGCGACCACGTCATCGCTGCCGAGAACCAAAGTGCGGACGGAACTAGCGGCGACCTGAAAGTGGCTCTTACGCTCGACAACCGTGACAAGGCTACCGATGCCAACAAGACCATCATGGTCAAGATCTTCGACAAGGAGGGAAAGCAAGTGGGTGAAACCGCTACGATTGACTATGGCAACCATGCCAGTGGAAACTACAGTTCTTCATACGGCACTTGGACTCAGAACGAGGACGGAACCTACACTGCCTCTGTCTGCATCGCAGGATTAAGCAACCTGAATGCCTGGAGTGCCGAGACACCTTATTTATATAATATAGAGTTCGTGCAGAAAGATGCCAAGGGCAACGAGGAGATGGCATGGAACACCAAGTATGGCTTCCGCAAGATCACGAAAGATAGCAGGTTGGTGTATGTCAACGGCAAACGTGTGTTCTTCAAAGGTGTGAATACCCAGGACACGCACCCAGAATACGGACGTGCCATCGACATGGAGACGATGTGGAAGGACCTCACGATGATGAAGCAAGCCAACGTCAACACCGTGCGCACTAGCCACTACCCTCGCCAACCGAAGATGTACGCCATGATGGATGCCCTCGGCTTCTATGTGATGGACGAGGCTGACGTGGAGTGCCATTACAGTTGGATCAAGTCTTCCAACCACTTGACACAGAAAGAGTCATGGGCTCCACAATATGTGGATAGAAACGAGCGCATGGTGAAACGAGACAGAAACCACCCTAGCGTCATCTTCTGGTCCTTGGGCAACGAGTCGGGTGACGGAGTTTGTTTCACGAAGACCTATACCGCCGTCAAGGTGCTCGACGCTGAGAGACCGATACACTACGAGGGTAGTTATAACCATGGATATGGCAATGGTTTGGGCACAGAGCTGAAGATCAACTCCGACCTGTTCTCCGATATGTACCCTACCTACAATGCCATCAAGGGCAAGAAAGCTGGCTATGACGGCAAACCTTACTTCATCTGCGAGTACGAGCACGCCATGGGGCAGTCGGTAGGCAACCTGAGGGATGACTGGAACTTAATAGAAGAAAGCACCGGCATCATCGGCGGTTGCATCTGGGACTGGGTGGATCAGGCCATCTACCAGACCAACTCGGGCTCGGGTGTCGTGACGGACAAGACCGATGCCAACGGATTCCACTACTGGACGAGTGGCTATGACTACAACACCACCACCAGTGACAACTATGCACAGGGCAACTTCCTCGACAATGGTCTCGTGACACCTGACCGTCGCTGGAGCGGAAAGCTCACCGAGGTGAAGAAAGTATATCAAAACGTGGGCTTCACATCTTTCGACAGCTCCAGAAAGACGGTGACCCTAAAGAACAAGTTTGCCTTCACCGATATTTCGAGCGATAAGTTCGACATCGTATATCGAGTGCTAAAAGACGGAAGATTGGTAGAGGAAGGTAAGGCTGCATCATTCAGCACCATCAACGCCGGGGAGACAGGCAGCGTCACCCTGCCTATCAAGACAGCAAGCAGCGACGCTTCATCGACTGATGGAACCACCGCAGGAAACGACAATGCCGAATACCTCGTCAACGTGGAGCTGCGCAACAAGCAAGCCACCGATTGGACAGAAGCAGGATACACCATCGCCGACGAGCAGTTCTCGCTAAGCAATGCGGACGGTAGCATCTCGGAGCCGAAGCTCTCCAATCATACTGTCACATCGACCGAGAACACTTCTGCTGTAACATCGGCCGAGAACACTTCTGCTACTTCGACTGAGGCTTCCTCTGCATTCGGCAGCATTACTTCCGTCAGCGACAACAAGGTAGTCGGCACAGACAAGGACGGCAAGAACTACCAAATCACCTTTGCTGAAGACGGCAAGATGACCTCCTGGACCTACGACGGCAAGGACATCCTATACGACGGCAAAGACTTATTGCAAGCCAACGCAGTCAACGTCGGTCCAGACTTCAACAGCATGCGCAACATCGACAACGATATCAGTGATGGAACAGGCAACATCGCCATGGTGAGCAGTTCCACCTCTACGGAGATTGTATCGGGCAAGGCACTGACCTTGGGCAGCGATGGCAATGCCACGATGAGCGTGAATGGTACAGCCACCAACTGCAATTACACCATCGACTACACTTTCTACCCTGACGCTACGGTAGATATGAAGGTGACGCTGAATCCTATGGGTGCAACCCGTCGATTGGGAATAGGGATGCAGTTTGCCAAGGGCTTCGAGAACGTAGAGTTTTATGCACGAGGCCCATGGTCCAACTACTGCGACCGCAAGTCGGGCTGCTATCTCGGCAGATACACCACGACCGTGAATGACATGGTGGAGGAGCAGGTTCATCCACAGACCTACGGCGACCACGAGAATCTACGAGAGTTGGTACTCCGCAACGCTGAGGCTGGCGTACAAATAGGCATGAAGGTGGAGGGTCACGTCTCCTTCTCCCTCTCCCACTACGACGAGAGCGTATGGTGCAACGAGGGTACGGAGATGTGGCAGAAGAATACGCACTGGTATAGTTCCAGCATGGCGAAGAAGCCACAGGTGTTCGCTCACTTCGACTACTGGCAGAGAGGATTGGGCAACAACAGTTGCCAAGGCGACAGTTGCCTCAACCAGTATCGTTGCCCAGAAAGCGGCAGTTACACCTACACACTTCGCTTCAAGCCTTCCACATGGAAGGGAAATGAATGGACGAAATAGAAGGAACATACTACTTTTCAAGAAATATTCACAAATAAATTTGTAAGTCTCAAAGATTATTCGTATTTTTGCAACCATATAATATGGTGTACAATGACATGAGAAAGAAAAAAGAGTTTTTGCGACCAAATTCCAAATAAATAACAGCAATAAAATATGGTAACAATAGAACTATCGGATAAATATATAAGAACCATCCAGGAACTTGAGAAATTGGGGGCTAAATGGTGGCCAAAGGAGGTGAAGGAAGAAGCCTTGAAAAAAAGTATCTTGCAATATTTGCTTGATACCCAAGACTCATTCATCTCAATCTTGACACTTGCTGATGCAAAGAATGTAAATAAGCTTTTTGCTCTGCTAGATGCCGCCAACTACAACTATCAGTTGTTCCTAAAACACCTCATGATACTAACAGACATGGGTTCTGAGCCATTGCAAAGACTCAACGCCTCTTTCAATGAACTATTTCCAGATGGTAGAATCGTATGCAAAATTGGAAATGTCAAGCTGGACTATAAATTTAAGAGCCTTCCAACGAAAGGTAAACCATCAAATGACAAACTTCAAATAGACACAATAGAGAACCTAAAAAAAGAATGTAAAAACAAAGAATTATGCAAGGACATTGCCATTCTACTTATCTATGGCGGTTGTGCAGAATCAGCTAAAATCAAGGCCATCCTGAGCAAGTGCAATGTATATGAACTTTTAGGCACAAAAGATAAAATCAAACATTTTGTTCAACAAAACTATATACGTGTCAGTAGGATTGTCAGCGGAAGAGTCTCAAACGACTTAGGCAATGTAGCCCAATCCTATGTTGTGAATTTTCTCAAAGAAAAGCTTGGCGGTGACTATACCGTAACTAGCAATGCAACAATACCTGGTGTTACGCTCGATGATAACAAAGAAGCGACATTTGACATAGTTGTCGAAAGAGAAAACTACAACGGAAAATTCAAACCATACGTAGGCATAGAAGTTTCCTTCCAAGAAACTTCCAATAGCACAGTCGAACGAAAGGGAAGAGAAGCTAGGGCAAGATTCCAAAACACAATCGCAAGACGCTCATATGTAGCGTACATTATTGATGGAGCTGGAAATTTCTCACGAACATCAGCTGCAAACGACATGTGCATGAATAGCCATTGCAACGTAGCATATACGTATGATGAGCTAATGGTTTTAGTAGAATTTATCAAAGAAAAATTAAGATGATAAACTATATAGATTTATTCGCTGGTATTGGAGGTATAAGGCTCGGAGCATCCTCCGCCTTAACCAAACACGGCATAGAAAACCAATGCGTACTTTCAAGCGAGATCAACGACAGAGCTTGTGAAACATACAAACTCAACTTTGGTGAATATCCTCAGGGTGATATTCATGAGATAGAAGATATTGAGCCTTTCGATTTCTTGCTTGGAGGTTTCCCTTGTCAGCCGTTTTCTTATGCAGGCAAGCGTATGGGGTTCGGCGATACACGTGGCACATTGTTCTTTGAGATAGAACGTATCTTGGATAGATATAAGCCTAAGGCGTTTTTGCTAGAAAACGTCCGAGGTCTATATACACATGACCAAGGACGCACATTCAATACCATCATGCAAAAATTGCATGACTTGGGATATGGAACTTACGATATGCTACTAAATAGTTCCAATTTTGGCGTACCTCAAAATCGAGTGAGACTATATATACTTGGCATTTATGGTGCAACTCCTAAAATGACATTACATTCCAACTTAGGTGCTGCCGACTCCCACCAATTTAAAAACAAAAAACAAGAATTGTCACTATTTGATACTGGTAATGAAATACCAATCAAGACTGTAAAGGACATATTAGAGGAAAGTGTAGAAGAAAAATATCTATGTTCTGAGGTATTCCAGAAACAGTTAAGAAGGGTTGTCGGCAACGATTTAAGTACCCTAAACGGTTATCGTCTCATAGATTATCGTGGTGGTCAAGCCATACATTCATGGGAATTAGGCAAAAAAGGAGAATGCACACCAAACGAGATAGAATTTCTCAATCTTCTTGTCACACATAGAAGACACCCCGAGTTTGGGAAAGACAAGGATGGTAAAAGATTAACTTTGGAACAAATCAAAACGTTCTATAAAAATGATGACATCAGGGATATTATCGAATCCCTGCTAAAGAAAGGGTATATCCAAGAAAAGGAGGGAAAATACAATCTGGTATGTGGTAATATGTCGTTTGAAATTTTCAAATTTTTGGATCCCGACAGTATATCAATAACTCTGACATCGTCAGACTCCAATAGATTGGGTGTCATCCAAAACAACAAGGCAAGGCATATCACTCCACGAGAGTGTGCTAGATTGCAAGGTTTTCCTGATAATTTCAAACTCAATCCAAGCGACGCATATGCCTATAAGCAGTTTGGCAATTCTGTTTCTGTACCTGTCATCGAAGCTATCATTGATGATTTTCTTACACAAAACTCTGATGTTTTAGGATGGGAAAAAGACAAGAATGTAAATGTTTTGAAAAAGCTAGTTTCATAAAAGTATATTATTAATAAAGGAAAAGGCTCACAAAAGCACTCATATTAGATAAGAGAGGGTATGACACGAACTATGACATAACCTCTCATCTAATTTTTAATGGTGACATAAGCCATATATGCTAGTCTCTAGTTGACGAGCATTCATCGTCTTTACTTGATGAACTTGTCCCTTACCTGTTTCAGCAACTCGTATCGGTAGCTAGTCAAGGCACGCTCCAACTTCTCGCATAAATCCTTATCGCCGACGATGGCTTTCACCATGACGGGATTATATCTCGTGCCCGCATCCTTCACAAACTCAGGCAGCACGTCATACAGGGTCTTGCTCTTGCGATAATTGCGACTCAGATTGTCGGTGGCAGCATCCAGGCAGTCACAGATAACCACGAGGTCGATGAAGGATCGCCAAGGAGACTTGGTGTTGTCAAAGGAGTCAGGATATCCGCCCTTGCCATTATACCACTTGTGGTGACCCAAAGAAATATCCTTGAACTGCTCGAAGAGCGGAGCCACCCCAAAATACCTCAGAGCCATCTCGGGATGAAGACGGCTCTGTTTGACCTCCCTTGGGGTCAAACGGCGAAAATCATTCGTGATGATGGGAGCCAGGCCGATTTTCCCGATGTCATGGAAAGCCGCCGCCGTACCTATCCAATTGGCAAGCATCGCCCGGTTGGCCTTCAACTCTTCCACCGAGTTCATGCCCATGATGCCTAAAAACTGTTCGGGGCAGCGATCCAAGAGGTCATCGAACAGCATCCTCGCTATATGCTCTACAGAACCTACATGCAGGAGGGTGCCTATCTGCGCCCTTACGGCAAGTTCCATCATGAAATCTATTTTCTTATCATCGGGCAAGTACCTGAAGACACTTTGCTGGCATGCCATCTTTCCCAACATACTCTCGAAGAAGAAAGGGTCACGCTTGATGTAAGCACGGTGTATCTGATCGACCAACCTGACACATAACTTGGTTACACGGAGACGACGTGTATCCATGTGCACCTTGTCATTAGAATCCATCAATTCGATGGACATATTGAGTACGTTGCACAACAACTGGATATCAAACTCATCTATAGAATCCTGTTGTTCACAAAGAGAGAACAATTGGTCCGTGAGTCGGGCTACCTCACGATCCGCTTCAGCAATGTCCATCTCTTCCCTCCTCGTCTTGGTGAAATAGAAGAATACAGAATCCACCGCATTTTTCTGGTCAGCCAAGGTGGAATGGCGGAAAGGTGACATCTGGTAGAACTTGTCTATCGCAATAGAATCCTCATGGCTATTCACGTGATTGTCCAAGTGCAGGCGAACCGACGTGCGCTTGATCTTGTCAAGAAAACTCTCCGCCCTCTTCCGTCCTTTTTCGGACAGGGACGACTTATATCTGTCCAACACATTCTCAAATCTCATCGTGGCATTATACGCCTCGCTGGCAGAAACATAACCAAGGGACGGCAGCATATAGCAATAATTCATGAAATCCACCATGACGACATTGGAACAGTTCATAGAGAGCCTATCCAGACAGTCAGCCATCGCCATATTACGTTCATAATATTTCTTGGCAAGTTTTCCTGCCTCGGGGTCGCTGAAGCGAGAAATCTCCGCATTGCAGACACCCGCTATGTGGTAGAGAGGCATCAGATGGCTTGTATCTTGCATAGCCTCGTAATGCGGCAACAACATCTGGGCGAAATGCTCCACCAAGTAATTGTCCATGTCAAATACCTGGAAAGCACGCTGCACACATACGAACAAGGAGTCGTAAGAAGCATTGGGTATCCGCGCGTCTTTCTGCGAGAAATAATGGGTGACCCCATCTATCGCCTGGTTATTCTCACGATACATCTTACGGAAACATGCCGCACGCCGATCCATCATATCCACCCACTCCTCATCGTTCATGTCACGGAAGATGCTGTCGTTATAGAGGCGATATGTCACGAGATTTTTCTCCAGCAATCTGAATGCGTCACCGATATTAGGCTTCGACTTGCTGCTGGAAGCTGCCATCGGAGCCATAGTAGTCAATAAGATTACTATCAAAAAAGTTACTTTGTTGAATTTTCCTATCATTTACCTTACCATTTAGTGTCTCTTTAATCAATACAACGAAAAAAGTCGAAATATATTTGGTGAATGAAGGCAACTTATTCACTTTTTTCGCACAAGTCTCGGACAACTCTTGCATTTTGGACAAAAATGTTGTATCTTTGCAATGTCATTAAGAAAAACACACAAGGTACCAAGTAAAACACAAAATGACGTCGGACGGCAAACTGCCACCGACTAATTCTTTAACTTAACACATCATTAATACTATGGGAATCAAAGTAAAAGCAATGGAGAGAAACGTCAACTTCGGTAAGGACAACAAAGAGAACTGGATGTACGTGATGCAACCTGAACTCTACGGTCAGTTGACACAGGACAAGGTCATCGCACAGGCTGCACTCAACAGCGGTATGCCAAAACCTGCCATGCAAGCAGCCGTCAACGCCTACGGCGAGGTGGTGAAGGCATGGGCGACAGAAGGTCACTCCATCCCTATCCCGGGTCTCGGCACCATGCGCTTCGGTGTCCGTTCCAATGCTGTAGGCGACGTGAAAGATGTCAAGGCATCACTTATCACTAGCCGTCGTGTCATCTTCACTCCTAATTCGGCCATGAAGAAGGAACTCGCAGAGACTCCTGTCACCATCACTTGCTACGACCGCACGGGCAAGATCGTGAAGACTGTGGATTCTTCCGACAAGGACAATGTGGAGGATCCTGAGAACGACAACAAGGGTAACAACCAGGACAAGGGAAACACAGGTAGCGGCTCACAGACGGGTACCGAAGGCGGTGGCTCTAGCACTACCGACCCAGACAAGGGCAGCGGCGACGGTCCTACTGAATTGTAGAAGACGGCAGTCCTCCTATCCCAGGAGGGCTGCTCCCCTTCCTTGAGAAAAAAGACCTGATCTTATACGATGATAACACATAACCAAGAACCTGAGATTAAAAATCTTAAATTTTAAAACGCATCAATCTTTTAAACCTTAATCTGATAAAACTTGATAAAAATGAGTAATACGACGAAAAGCACCCTTTGGAAGAATATCCTTCAGATACTGATTACCGTTCTGACAGCCGTCGGAACGACCTTCGGTCTTACAAGTTGCATGAGTTAGCCATTCATATAACCATGTAGAAGTTTCATTATTTCTTCTTTCATAATTATTTCTTTCATAATTGTAGTTAATAAATTATAGTTGTTTAAAAGTAAAGCCGTTGAGCACTTGCTCAACGGCTTTTTGTTGCAAATTACTTTGCGATATATAGAGTCTATTGAATGTATTCTTGTAAATGTATCTCAAGCTGAATCCATTGTATGGAATCCTTGTGAACAAAACATTCTATCCGTAAATGTTCATCTGGCATTCCTTGCACGCAAACTCCAGTCTGAACTTTCTGCCATCGCCAAGTTCCAAGAACAGAGGTTCTTTCCAAGTTGGCTTCTTGCCACCACGCTTCACGCAATATCCCAAGGAATACCGCAGGCAATGACGACACTGCATGATGAGCGACTCTCCATTTTTCTCAGGATAAACTTTCTTGCCCTCACGCTTCTTTTTGTCGCTTAGGACAGCAACCTCGTAAGACTCCTTGTCCTGGGCATCCCAAGCTGTAGGTCTATCCTTGCCCAATTCAAAGGCGGGTTGGATGTTTTTCAAACCATGCTTATCGTAGAAGTCCCAAGCACTGTAGTTGGCTATGTTGTAAAGATAGCCCCATTTGCCATACTCTGGTGTCCATACGAATTCATGAGATTCCATCTGATGCTCACCTGGCTCACTGAAGACGTGCCCACCGCCAAATATCTGACGATCCACACCCCAAGCCAATGACTTGTCGAGGAGTTCAGCCGTCAACGCAGCCTGCAGTTTCTCGACCAACTCGCGACGTATCGCAGTCAAGATGCTATTAGGAATAAACAACTGGTCCACGCCATCCAACAAGTTGACTACACGACACTCATAGATAGTCTCGCCCAACTTCCGCATCTGAATCTCCAGGTTCTCTCGCTGAGAGCGTCTCGCCATCTCCAAAGGAAATTCCTTGAACACCTCGGCAGCCTTGAACATCAAGCCTTTTGCAAGCACCTTGAAGATATAGGCGGTGGCAAGAATGCCCGTTTTCTGCCCCTGTTGACCATTGTCCATGGCAGGTTTCAACTCTATGCAAATCGGGATGCGCCTCTGTGCCGTCTTATGAGAGAGGATGGCTTCAAAGGCACGGTCGTTGTTGCGATACAGAGCCATGCCAGGACGTAGGTTGTCGGGCATACCAAAAGGATACAGGCGATTGCCTTCCGCCCGATTGACACGAAAACCCTCCAACTCATGTTCGTCGTTGATGAAACAAAGTCCATCGCCATTGGCAAAACTAGCAGTGGAAGCGACATTGAAGGAAATATTACCACGAATCTCCTTCACCTTTCCCACATACTCGCCGATGGCCTTCGGAGTATCGAAGGAAGCGATGTCGGGTTGTCTTCCATTCAGGAAATAATGGGTGAAACCACGGTTGAATGTCTTCTTCAGATTAGGGACAAACGTATAATCTACATGCCCCCAAGAAGCCCGGCGATATTCATTGGGAGAAGCGGCGACAATCTCGTCCAACTTCTTGCTATAGGCAGACACCACATTCTTCACATAGTTGACATCCTTAAGTCGTCCCTCAATCTTGAAAGAGCTAGCTCCCGCATCAGCAAGTTCCTTGAGATGGTCGAGCTGGCAGAGGTCTTTCAAAGACAGCAAGTGTCTCTGGTGCTCGATTTCCTTGCCGTCAGAATCCCAAAGATTGAACTTCATGCGACAGAACTGCGCACACTCGCCACGATTGGCGGAACGCCCGAAGCATTTCTCGGAAGCATAGCAAACACCCGAGTAACTCACACAAAGCGCACCATGCACGAAGACCTCCAACTCACGGTCGGGCACCTCCTTATGTATGGCCTTGATCTCATCAAGAGATAGTTCACGAGCCAAGACTATCCTGCTGAATCCCAGTGTAGAAAGCCAGAAAGCCTTTTCTGGAGTACGGGTATCACACTGCGTGCTGGCATGGAGCTCTCTCTTCCACAGATTCTGAGCCCTTACCTCCCACAGCACGCCCATGTCCTGCAAGAGCAGGGCATCGACACCGATATTATCCAGATCGGCAATCATCTGAAGCGTGTCATCCAACTCGTCCTCATAGATGATCGTATTGACGGTGACATGCACCTTAGCTCCAAATTGATGGGCATAGTCGCACAGTTGCTTGATATCCTCCAGAGAGTTACCAGCAGCTGCACGAGCGCCAAACTTGGGCGCTCCTATATAAACGGCATCCGCACCATGGTCTATGGCAGCGATGCCACATTCCAGATTCTTGGCAGGAGCCAACAGTTCCAATGTTCTCATTTCCTACACTATAGAATTCTTTACTCTTTGTTCTTCACTCTTCGCTCTTCTTTCTTTACTCTTCGTTCTTCACTTACTTAATGTCATCAATATTGTAAGGAGTCTCCTGATAGACATAATAGTTAATCCAATTGCTATAGAAGAGGTTGGCGTGAGCACGCCAGGTAACAAGCGGTTCCTCATTAGGATCGTCGTGATAATAATAATTCTTAGGCAAATCGACATCGTCGCGCTTGCCCATGTCACGCTTGTACTCCTTGTCGAGCGTGTTGGGAGCATATTCCAAGTGCCCCGTGACAAAGAACTCACGACCGCCACGCGCCATCACGATGCTGACACCGCTCTCTGGAGACTCGGCAAGAATATCGAGCCCTGGAACCTTCTCTATGTCCTCACGGCGTACCTCCGTATGACGGCTATGTGGCATATTGAACACGTCATCGAAACCACGGAAGATGGGTTGCGAAGGGTCAAGAGGTTTCTGTTGGAAGATGCCAAACATCTTCTTCTCCAGAGGATACTTAGGCACACCATAGAAATGATAGAGTCCAGCTTGCGCACCCCAACAGATATACAAAGTGGAAGTAACATGCGTGCGAGCCCAGTCGAATATCTGGGTTATCTCCGGCCAATACTCCACGTCCTCGTACTTCATCGTCTCGATAGGCGCACCCGTCACAATCATTCCATCGAACTTCTGCTTGGAAAGTTCGGTGAAATCCTTGTAGAACATCATCATGTGCTCTATCGGCGTATTCTTAGGCGTGTGACTCTTGAGCTTCATGAAATATACCTCCAACTGCAATGGCGTATTGGACAGCAACCTAACCAAATCAGTCTCGGTCGTTATCTTCAAAGGCATCAAGTTGAGAACCACGATCTTCAGAGGACGGATTTCCTGGCTATGCGCCCTACTCTCGTCCATCACGAAAATATTCTCATGCTTCAACAGCTCAATGGCTGGCAACTTATCTGGTAATCTTAATGGCATTTACTAATTCCTTTCTTTATTATCTTGTTCTTTCTTTGCAAAACTTCATCATAAATTGCAAATTTGGTGCAAAGTTACACAATTTCAGCGACATAACGAAAAAAGGATGCCAAAATTTGCATTTGACATCCTTCATATTTATATTATTTATGATAATTCCGAAAACAGATTCCGCAAAAAGCGGAAGAATGAACGGAATCAATTTCGCAAAAACGGAAGAGTGAACGACTTACCAAAGCTCCAATCGCTCAGACTCTGGGATATACATCTTGTCACCCTTCTTGACACCAAACGCCTCATACCAAGCATTGATGTGAGGGAGCGCACCATTGACACGCCACTCGCCAAGAGCATGTGGGTCGTTCTTCACGCGATTGCGGATTTCCTTCTCCGTGATGTTCTGGCCCCATACGCCAGCGTATGCCAAGAAGAAGCGCTGCTCTGGCGTGAAACCATCCTTGTTCTTCAATGGCTTTTTGGCCGTAGAATTCTTGAAGGCATTGTAAGATACCATCAAGCCACCGTGGTCTGCCAAGTTCTCACCCAAGGTGAAACGACCGTTGGCATTCAAGTCTGGCAACACCTTGATGTTGCTGAAGAAATCGGCATACATATCGGCACGCTTATTGAAACCTGCAGCATCATTGGCAGTCCACCAATCCTTCAAGTTGCCGCTCGCATCATACTGACGACCCTGGTCATCAAATCCATGGGTCATCTCATGACCGATAACCACGCCAATGGCACCATAGTTGAATGCCTCGTCTGCCTTAGGGTCGAAGAATGGATACTGAAGGATACCTGCTGGGAAGCAAATCTCGTTGGTAGTTGGATTGTAGTAGGCATTGACCGTCTGAGGAGTCATGAACCACTCGTCCTTATCTACAGGCTTTCCAGCCTTCTCCTCTATCTCCTTTTCGTTGCGGAACTTGCGGCAAGCCATCACGTTCTCATAGAAACTCTTGGATGGGTCGATGTCGAGTTTGCTATAGTCTGTCCACTTGTTAGGGTAACCGATCTTGACATAGAACTTATCCAATTTCTCGTGAGCGGCAGCCTTAGTGGTATCGCTCATCCAAGTCTGTGCGTCGATGCGCTGACCGAGACTGATCTGAAGGTTCTTGACCAAAGTCTCCATCATCTTCTTGGAAGACTCAGGGAAATACTTCTTGCAGTACATACGACCGAGAGCCTCTCCCATCTGAGCCTGCACCTGATTGGTAGCACGCTTCCAGAGAGGATAGTCTTCCTTACGACCGCTCATCGTCTTGCCGAAGAAATCGAAGTTGGCCTCACGAATCTCGTCGGTGAGGTAGGAAGCAGAATTCATGATGACATCCCACTCCATCACAGCCTTCAAGGTCTCGGCGTCCTCTGCTGCCGTAATCTTGTCGTAAGCAGCGAGGAAAGCAGGCTGTCCTACCACCATCTCCTGGATATACTCGCTCTTGATGCCCTCGCCATTGGCAAGTGCCTCCAGAGGAATGTTAGGATAATCCTCCTTGAACTGCTTCAGGGTCATCTTGTTGTAGTTGGCCTGTGGGTCGCGGAGTTCCGTACGGCTCTTGGAAACTGTAGCCAGACTGGTCTCGTGGAGGAACACTGCCTGAGCCTTCTTCTCTGCATCAGCAGCGGAGAAGCCATAGAGCTGGAACATCTTGGCGACGTACTTCTTGTATGCCTCACGGATAGCAACGGTAGCTGCGTCGTTGTTCATGTAGTAATCCTTGGAGCCAAGGGTCAAGCCACCCTGCATGACATTATAGATGTTCATAGTGACATTCTTCTCGTCTGCGCCGAAACCTGTGCCATAGCCAAGACCCAAGCCCAAGTCGGCGTGCTTCAACTGCACCTTCTGCAAATCTTCCTTGGTGGAAGCAGCGGCAATCTCGTCGAGCAAAGGTTTTACCGGTGCGATGCCAGCCTTGTTGCGTGCATCCACATCAAGCGCCAACTTATAGAAATCGGAGAGTTTCTGCTCGATGGTACCCTTCTTGTAGGTCTTCTTCTGCAACTCACCCAAGATGGTGTTGATACGCTTGTTGTTGTCCTCTGCCAACTGATCGAAGCTACCGAAGCGGCTATAAGCTGCTGGGAGAGGATTGTTTTTCTGCCAACCACCTGTAGCAAACTGATAGAAATCATCAGCAGGTTTGGCTGTCTTGTCAAGGTTGCTCATGACAAGTCCCGACTTGCTCTGTGCATCTGCCCCGAGAGGCATAGCTGCGATCATCATCATCGGGATAATCATCTTCATGTTCATAATGTTAATTATTTAATTATTATTAATCTGTTATATTATATTCTTTACTTACTAACCTCTTCTAGTTCCTCGGAGAGTGTGAGCCAATTGTCGTTCTCCTCGTCGAGTTTTTGCATAAGGGAAGTGTATTCAGTCACCAAATCCATATTGGTGGCATTCTCTGGCTTCATCAGCAAATCATCTATCTCCTTCTTACGCTTTTCCATAGAAGCAATGCGCTGTTCACAATCCTTGACAGCCTTCTCCGCCTTGCGGATTTTCTTTTGCTGTTCCTTATGTTCGGCGTAGCTCTGTTTCTTAAGAGAAGAGCCCGAAGATGTAAGCGAAGAATCATCTTGCTGCGTTTTCGACGAAGAAGAGCTATTGAATTCTTCACTCTTCACTCTTTGATCCTCACTTTGAAGTGCAGCATTGATGCTTTCGGCGTTGTGCGCACGGAGATAATCATAGATACCGCCAAGATGCTCACGCACCTTACCACCACCAAACTCATACACTTTATCAACAAGTCCGTCTAAGAACTCACGGTCGTGGCTCACGATAATCGCAGTTCCATCGAAAGCCTTGATAGCTTCCTTGAGCACATCCTTCGACTGCATATCCAGGTGGTTGGTAGGCTCATCGAGAATCAACAGGTTGACAGGTTCGAGCAAGAGCTTGATCATCGCCAGACGACTACGCTCGCCACCACTCAACACCTTGACATACTTCTCGGAAGTCTCACCTCCAAACATGAAAGCTCCCAAAAGGTCATTGATCTTGAGTCGCATCTCTCCAGTTGCCACACGGTCGATGGTATCATAGATGGTAAGGTTCTCGTCAAGGAGCTGAGCTTGATTCTGGGCGAAGTAACCTATCTGAACGTTGTGTCCAATTTTCAAAGTACCTGTAAAAGGAATCTCACCCATGATACATTTCACAAGAGTAGATTTACCCTCGCCATTCTTTCCGACGAAAGCCACTTTCTCACCACGTTTGATGGTAAAGGTTACATGTTCAAAGACCGTATGTGTCCCATAGTCCTTACGCACTTCGTCGCAAATGACAGGATAATCACCACTACGAAGGCAAGGCGGGAACTTCAGGTGCATCTGCTTGTTATCCACCTCATCCACCTCAATAGGAACGATTTTCTCCAGTTGCTTGATTCGGCTCTGCACCTGCACAGCCTTCGTAGGTTTATATCTAAACCTTTCGATAAAGTCCTTGATATCAGCAATTTCCTTTTGTTGGTTCTCGTAAGCCCTCAGCTGCTGCTCACGTCTTTCCTTGCGAAGAACAATGTACTGGTCGTATTTCACCTTATAATCCTCCACTCGTCCACAGGTGATTTCCAACGTGCGATTGGTCACATTATTTATAAAAGCGCGGTCGTGACTCACCAAGACAACAGCCTTGGCACTCTGCGCCAAGAACTGCTCCAACCACTGGATACTCTCGATATCAAGGTGGTTGGTAGGCTCATCGAG
>DKCU01000139.1 GCA_002451555.1 Candidatus Segatella albertsiae | reverse complement strand
AAATTAATTCCGCCAACAGGTATTATGTAAAATTAAATATATGTAAACATGGTTATATATAAGCAAAAGTATATGATGAATAAGGAAGGAAAATACGATTAACAGGGAAGAATGAAACTACAAAAGGGTAGATGAAAATTAATAAAAGGGGATGAAATCTATGTTCGACATTGTTGAACATACGTTCAATAGTGTTGAATGTGTGTTCAGAACTGTTGAACGGACATTCAGCAGTTCCGAACACAAACATTATAGGGAAGGATAAACTTTTGCATAAGCGTAGCTGTTCTTTTAGATAAGTATAGCTACTCTTTTAGATAAGTATAGCTACTCTTTTGCATAAGTATAGTTGTTCTTTTGCAAAGGATTTTCACAATAATGACTTGTCATTACTTCTTTTCACATTCCTTGATGAATCCATGGCGGTAAGCATAGAGCAATTCCTCCAAGTCTGCTATCTGCTTGCGAAGCTCGATACCAATGTCGGTGTCGGCAACGAGCATCCTGCGGTTGGACATTTCTACGATTTGTGTCGTGCTCTTGATGTCGGTACCTCTCTGGATGGCATCTTCCATGCTGGTGAAAGGTTCATGCTGTACCAATTGGAAACCACGAGAGTGATAGACCAATGTATAGCCTGCGATGCCCGTCTCGTTGTGGTAAGCTTTGGAGAAGCCACCATCGATGACCATCAGCTTTCCGTTTGCCTTGATAGGGTTCTCTCCCTTGAGTGTGCGAACGGGCACGTGGCCATTGATGATATGGCGGTTAGGACCGGTCACGCCAAAGGCATCCATGATATGGTCGATGACCTCCTCGCTGTCTCTGAGCTTGAAATAATAGCCTTTTTCCTCTACGTGGGTTTCCTTGTCGGCGATGAAATATCGCTCGAAGGTTGCCATCTTGCTCTTGTCGAAGAGAGGACTGTCCGGACCGCACCAAAGGTACAGGAAGTAGTCTATCGCATACTCACGTTCTGTACGGTCTGAATCCTGCTGGAAAGCTGTGCGTATCTGCATCCCGGTGTGGTGCATCAGTTCCTTGCCGCTATATTTCTTGCCTGGGTATATCTCGACCTCTTTCAGAGAACCATCCTCGTTGAGCGGACAGGAGGCATGGAAGAGCAGGTTGTTGTTGTAAATGCCATACATACAACCATGTTGGAGCATCACCTTGATGTGCTTGTGCAACTTCTCACAGACCGAGAAAGAATGGTGAAGTTTCTTCATCAACGCTTCCTCCTCGTCCGACAAGGCGGAAGGATGGCTAGGATTGATGGTCGGGAAGTGGCACGAGGTCATCTGATATTCCTTGCCGTCAAGCTCTATCGTACCCTTTTGGTAGTTCACCTTCTCGAAAAGACGGCGATCGTCCATCTTCCATTCCTTGTGCTGTGAGATAATTTGGCTCTCCTCCTTGAACTGGATGACGGCGATGGCCTTGTGCATCTGGGCGGTCAGCCGTTGCGTCTTTTCGTCCATGGCGGCAGCACCGCCATTCAACTTAGGCATAAATTCCGTGCAAGGGTCGTCCTTGTATGTCTCCATGGCGAAGGTGGCGAGTGGTACCAAGTTGATACCATATCCATCCTCCAAAGTCGCAAGGTTGGCATACCTGAGGCTCAGACGGATGACATTGCAGATGCAAGCGTCGTTGCCAGCGGCGGCTCCCATCCACAATACGTCATGGTTGCCCCATTGCATATCCCAGCTATGATAATGCTTCATCTTGTCGAGGATGATGTGCGCACCTGGTCCTCGGTCGTAGATGTCGCCTAGGATATGGAGGGAGTCGATGGCAAGTCGCTGTATCACATTGGCGATGGCGATGATGAAATCGTCGGCTCTGCCCGTGGAGATGATGGTATCGACAATCACGTTGACGTAGGCGGTCTTGTCGTGGTCCTCGGTATGCTCATGCAACAACTCCTGGATGATATAGGAGAAATCTGCTGGTAGGGATTTCCTAACTTTCGAGCGGGTGTATTTGCTGGAAACGTCACGGCAAACGGCGACCAACTGATGGAGGGTGATATGATACCAGTCGTCAAGTTCCTTCTCGTTTTGCTTGACAAACTCCAACTTCTGCTCGGGATAGTAAATCAAGGTGCAGAGTTCTCGCTTCTCGGACTCACGCAAGGTGTTGCCGAAAAGTTCGTTTACCTTACGCTTGATGTTGCCCGAGGCATTTTTCAGAACGTGCAGGAAGGCCTCGTATTCGCCATGGATGTCGGCAAGGAAATGTTCCGTACCCTTAGGCAAGTTGAGTATTGCCTGTAAGTTGATGATCTCCGTGCTTGCCTCTGCAACGGTCGGGAACGACTGGGAGAGCAAGAGGAGGTATCTCATGTCTTTTTCAACTTCGTAATGTTTCATACTCGTCATGTTGGATAGTTGATAATTCTGTTTTTATATTGCTTCATTAGTGACTTCCTCTCTGTTCCATTGGAAAGGAAACGATGTGGCTTCTATTCCATCGGGAACAGTCCGTAAAGTTCTGCGTCGATTTGGTCTGTTATCTGGCGGAAGTCTTCTGGATTTTGTTCGAAGTTCAAGTGGTCGCCATCTATGATGATGAGCTTTCCTTTGTAGTCCTTGATCCATTCCTCGTACCTGTTGTTGAGTCCCTGGAGGTAATCTATACGGATGCTCTTCTCGAAGTTGCGTCCACGCTGCTCGATATGACTCACGAGGGTAGGGATGCTGCTACGGATGTATATCATGAGGTCTGGGAGGCGAACGAGACTGATCATCAGGTCGAAGAGGTCGGTGTAGTTTTCGAAGTCACGGTCGCTCATCATGCCGATGTCATGGAGGTTTGGCGCAAAAATCTTGGCATCCTCAAAGATAGTTCTATCTTGTATGATGGTGTCTTTGCATTTTGAGATTTCCACCACGTCGTGGAATCGCTTGTTGAGGAAATAGATTTGCAGATTGAAGGACCATCTTTCCATATCCTTGTAGTAATCGGATAGATATGGATTGTTATCGACTGGTTCGAAGTTTGGCTTCCAACCATATCTCTTGCTCAATAATTTGGTGAGAGTGGTTTTCCCACTTCCTATGTTGCCTGCTATTGCTATGTGCATATTCTTGATAATTGAAATTTGTTAATCTGAATTCTTGTATAGAAACACGTTGCTCTCATGTAAAAGTGACCTTTGACTCATGTAAAAGTGACTTTTGACTCTTGTAAAGGGGGAACCCTTACTTATTCTTCATGCGAGAACAAGCCGAAGAGCTCTGCGTCTATCTTGTCGATGATTTCCCCGAACTCCTTGGGGTTGTGCTCGAAGTCGATGTCATCGACGTCAATGACGAGTACCTTTCCCTTGTAATTCTTGTAGATGAATTCCTCGTAGAGGGTATTGATGCCCTGGAGGTAATCCAGTGGGATCTGCTGTTCGTAGTCACGACCTCTCTTCTGGATGTTCTTGACCAGGTGTGGCACGGATGAGCGGAGGTATATCATCAGCTCTGGTGGCCGTACCACTGCCATCATGGATTCGAAGAGCCCCATGTATGTATCGAAGTCTCTCTGGTCCATGTATCCCATCTTTCGGTTGTTGGCGGCGAAGACATATACGCCCTCGAAGATGCTCCTGTCCTGGATGATGGTCTCCTGGCTCTTTTGGATTTCCAGGAGGTTTCGGAAGCGTTGCTTCAGGTAGAAGATCTCCATGTTGAGCACCCATCTGGGGATGTCCTTGTAATAATCGTCAAGGTAGGGGTTCTTCTCCACTGGCTCTAGGAATTTCTTCCATCCGTAATGCTTTGCGAGCATCTTTGTGAGGGTAGTCTTGCCACTACCAATATTGCCTGCTATTGCTATATACATTATTTTATTTTATGTGAATTGTTCTATGAATTGCTCTTCCGTAATGATGGAGATACCAAGCTGATGAGCTTTCTTGTTCTTGGAACTCTGCGACTCAGCGTCGTTGTTGATGAGGTACGATGTACTCTTGCTTACGCTTCCCGTCACCTTGCCGCCTTGGCTCTCGATGAAAGCCTTCAGTTCGCTTCGGTTCTTGTAATGGTGAACGTCACCCGTGATGACGAAAGTCAATCCGTCGCATTTCGTGCCTTTAGCTTGTGCTTCCTCTTGCTTGATTTGGATTTCGTCCAGGAGGTGCATGACTCTATTGTAGTTCTTGTCATCTCTGAACCATTCCACAAAACGAGCACTTTTCTCTGGTCCGATGCCGTCTATCTCTGCAAAGACATCGTCGAAGAGCGAAGCCCTGGCAGTCTCGATGAGCTCCTTGACTTGGTACTTGCTCAGAAGTCTCTTGGCTACATCTCCACCACAGAGCGGGATGTTGAGGGCGAAGAGAAAGTGACGGCCATCGGTCGTTCGACTTTTCTCGATGCTTTCCAAGAGGTTGCCTACTGACTTCTTGCCAAATCCCTCAAAGGTGGTCATCTGGTAAGCATAGTCCCTCAGATGGTAGAAGTCAGCGTACTCTTTGATCCATCCCTCGTTGATAAAACGGGAAACGGTCTGCTCCGAGATACCATCGATGTTAAGTCCATCCTTGCTGACAAAGCGAGCGAATTTCTTCAGTTGCTTTGCCGTGCAGTCCGGGTTCGTGCAATGCAGCTTCTTGGTTCCGCTGTCGCTCTCAACCACATGGACTGGCGCATGGCATACCGGACATTCCTGTGGAATCTCCAATACTCCAATCTTCTCAGTAATCTTGATGACCTTCGGGATGATTTTGTTGGCCTTGATGACTTGCAGTTTGGTACCCTTTCCGCCGATTCCTAGTCGCTCACATTCGCTGATGTTGCAAAGGGAGGCTCTTCTTACTGTAGTACCCTCCAACTCCACAGGCTGAAAAACTGCCACGGGTGAAATGGTGCTGGCTGCACACGACCATTCGATATGCTCCAATGTGGTGTCGGCGTGCTCATCCTGCCACTTGAAGGCATAGCCTGCCCTGGTGGCGTGATGCCCCGTCACAGATCCTGATGCTGCATAGATGGTATCGTCGTAAGTGATGACAAGACCATCTACAGGATAAGGATTGGCTTTGTCTGTAACTTTGTTGGTAAAAAAGTCGATGTCGGATTGGATGTTGTCCTGGGTAGGATGGGGGATGAGCCTTCGCTCAACCGTCTTGAAGCCCAGTTGGTCGAGGTATGCCATACGTTCTCCCCAGGAAGGAATCTCCTTCTCGGTATAGACCAGGGTGAAAGGTATCCATTGGATATGGCGGAGCTTCACTTCATCGACATCGCGCAATGACAAAGATCCCGAGGCAAGGTTCCGAGGATTGGCATAGTCGCCCTCGCTCTCGATCAGGAACTTCTCGAAGTCTTCATAGGAAATGACAGCCTCGCCGCGAATGACCATGTGACCTTTCTCTGAAATCTTTGGCAATATTCCGTTGATGGCTGCGGAAAGATGAGTGATGTTGGTGCCGATGTGCCCATTGCCACGAGTGACAATCTTGGTGAGTTTGCCATCATCGTAGGTGACAACCAGGGTAAGACCATCTAGTTTCCATGACATCCAGATGGGTCTGTTGTCAGCCCATTTGGTCAAGTCTCCCACTTGCTTAGTCTTGGCAAGAGAGAGAGCGGGAAACTCATGCTCTTCTTTTTGTCCACCGATAGAATCTTCTGAAACCTTGTTGGTAGGCGAATCGGGCAGAACTACGCCCGTCTCGTCTTCCAAAGACTTCAGCTGGTCGAACAATGCGTCCCACTCGTAGTCCGTCATTAGTTCGCCCTTACCATTATAATAGGCTTCTGAAGCAAGGTTGAGCTTTTCAACCCATTGCTTCATCAAGGAAATCTTTTCTTCCATACGTTCTTAATTCTTTCTTGCAAAGGTACGGCAAAAAATCCATATCGCCAAAAATGTCAACGATAATTTGGAAGAAAAGAGTAAAAAACACCTTTAACCCAGATTTTCTTCGTCTGGAGTAAGTGTTACATATTCAAATGCGACTCTTTTGCCATGTGCGCCATAGTCGATGATGCCGCAATAGCAAAATCCCATGGATGACAATAAGTTTATCATCTTGAAGTTTTGGATATGAGTGTCCAGTTTGATGCTTGGTACTCGTTCTACGTCGCACAAACTTTTTACTTTCTTGATGAAAGTTTGTGCAAAGCCTTCTCTTTGCAAATTTGGGTGGGTGGCAAAGCGATGGATGACATAATAATTGCCATTGGTTTGCCATTTGCCTTTGATGTTATCGTATAGAGGTTCGCCGTTCAGAATGACAGCTCCATATACGGCTACCTTGCCGTCTATGGTAAGCACTCGGGCTACGCCATTGTTGATGTCGTCCAAGACGTTGTCCTCCGAAGGGTATTCTTTTGTCCATTGGTGTAGTCCTGAATCCATCATCTGCTGGCGTGCCTTGTTGATAATCTCGACGCAAGCATCGTAATCTCTGAGTGTGGCAACTCTGAAATTAATAGTGTAATATATATTCTCCATCTACCTTTATTATATTGTGGCTACGACTTTATTGTATTTCGGCTGCAAAATTAACAAAAAAAAACGGAAAACAAATGAAAACGGATAAAAAATAGCGAGTTTTCACTACTTTTTATCCGTATTTAGTGTTGTTATGCCTTATTTGGGCGTTATTGATGGTATATCAATGTGTTATTTCCATAGACACTTGTCAAGTTCGGCAGTGATAGCATCTTTCTGCAAGTGCTGTCCGATGAATACAATCTTAATCATGCGGTCGCCTACTTCTGGGTCCCATTCCTTGCGAAGTTGCTCTTCTCTTGCCAGCAGATCTTCCAATTGATCTTTAGGCATGGTGGCCAACCATTGACCGGCTTGTTTTACAGTCTTTTGCTTGCCTGCTTGCTCGAACACATAGCACATATCCTTTTCGTCTGCAAAATAGCAAATGCCCTTGGCACGTACTACGTCACGTGGCCATTTTCTTGCCACAAACTCATCGAACAAACCTAAGTCGAACGGCTTTCTGCTGTAATAGACGAAAGTACCAATGCCATATTCTTCGACTTCGCCACCCTCATGGTCGTGGTCATGGTCGTGATGATGATGGTGGTGCTCATGGTCGTGATGGTGGTGATGCTCATGCTCCTCGTGGTCGTGGTCGTCATCATCGTCATCATCATGGTGGTGATGCTCTTCATCATGTTCGTCATCCTTGCCATTACGCTCTGCCTCTATTTCTTGAATCCAACCTGCAGAAGTAGCGACGGTATTCCAATCGAATGCATGGGTATTCACAATCTTGTCAAGATCTACGTTGCCGTAGTTGCATTCGAAAATCTCAGCCTTTGGTTGGATGGCGCGTATGATTTGCTTCAGCTTTTCTAGTTCCTTTGGTTCTACCTCCGCAGCTTTGTTTAGTAGGATGATATTGCAGAATTCTATTTGCTGAATGACAAGAGACGCCAAGTCCTCCTCGTCGATATCGTCTTTCATCAGGTCATCTCCGTTGGCAAACTCATCCTTCATGCGAAGAGCGTCCACTACCGTGACAATGCTGTCCAGGCGCAGAACTCCATTCTTGACATATTCCGGACCAAGTGTCGGGATAGAGCAGATAGTTTGGGCGATAGGAGCAGGTTCGCAGATACCGCTTGCCTCGATGACAATATAGTCGAATTTCTTCATATCGACGATTTCCTTCAATTGTTCCACCAAGTCCATCTTGAGGGTGCAGCAGATGCAACCGTTTTGGAGGGCTACGAGGGAATCATCCTTCTTGCCTACGACACCACCTTTCTCTATGAGTGCTGCGTCTATGTTTACCTCGCCAATGTCATTGACAATGACTGCGAACTTAATACCTTTCTTGTTGGCCAAGATCTTATTGAGCAATGTAGTCTTGCCACTTCCTAAATAACCAGTAAGCAAAAGTACTGGGACTTCTTTTGTATTCATAAAATTGTCATTTAAAGTTTTCTTGCAAAATAGCAAATAGTATGCCATAAACAAAGAAAGCCGAAGAATGTGCCATCTGTCAGACATCCATTCTTCGGCTTTTATGATTATTTAATAAAGTTTTTGGCTCGAAGGAAACTTTTGTTTGCAATATTATAACTCACGAAAGTTCCTTTCGGGCTATTATTTTCTGTAGTTTTCCAAACCCTTGTTGAGGAAATCGAGATAAGCAGGCACGTCTTCTTTGTAACTGAATGAAGAAGTCAAAGGATTGCCTTCGTTATCTACCGCAACATAGAATGGCTGGGCGTTGGCGCCAAACTTGCTTGCTTGCAAGTAGCTCCATTTGTCGCCTACTGTTCGCAGCGTGCGTTGCTCGCCATTGAATGTGACTTGCATAGGCTCTGGTAATGGAGTCTTGTCATCAACGTATAATGAAATCAAGACATAGTCCTTGGTCAATTTGTCGGCTACCGATGGGTCTGTCCATACAGATGCTTCCATCTTACGGCAGTTTACGCAGCCGAAGCCCGTGAAGTCTATCAGTACTGGTTTGCCTGATGCTTTGGCTGCAGCCATTCCTGTCTCGTAATCCTTGTAGGCAGGCTCAACAGTCTTGTTGTTGAGGTTGAAGTCCTGGGTGTTGATAGGAGGAGCGAAAGCGCTGACAGCCTTGCAAGGTGCGCCCCAGAGACCAGGTATCATATAGATGGCAAAAGCCAAAGAGCAGAGACCTAACATGATGCATGGTACTGGCATCGGCTTGTTGATGTCGCCGCCGATGGCATCTACCTGGAACTTCAGTTTGCCTATCAGGTACAAGCCCAATGCAGCAAAGATTACAATCCAGAGTGAAAGGAACACTTCACGATCCATGATGTGCCAACCATAAGCTAAGTCGGCAACGGAGAGGAACTTCAAGGAGAAGGCGAGCTCTACGAAACCTAACACAATCTTGATGGTCTCCATCCAAGAGCCCGACTTTGGAGCTGATTTGAGCCAAGATGGGAACAAGGCAAAGAGGGTAAATGGCAACGCCAGTGCCAATGCGAAACCGAACATTCCGACAGTTGGCGCAAGCCAGTCGCCTGATGTTACGGTCTGTACCAACAAAAGTCCGATGATAGGAGCGGTACAAGAGAATGACACCAATACGAGGGTGAATGCCATCAGGAAGATGGATATCATACCTGTCGTGCTAGAAGCTTTGTTATCTACAGCATTTCCCCAACGTTCTGGCAACTTGATTTCAAACCATCCGAAGAAAGAGAAGGCAAACACTGCCAGCAATAAGAAAAGGATGATATTGAAGACGGCACTTGTGGAAAGCTCGTTCAGCTTGCTTGGCCCAAACAGTGCGGTGATTATCAAGCCAAGGCCCAAATAAATCACTACGATGGAAAGACCATAGGTGATTGCATCGCGAATACCTTTCTTCTTGTCGTCTTTGGCACGTTTCAAGAAGAAACTTACGGTCATCGGGATGATAGGCCAAATACATGGCATGACCAAGGCGAGAAGACCGCCCACGAGACCCATGACGAATATGTAGAAGAGAGAATGGTTGGCAATGTCATTGTTGCCGCCGAATGCTTGCAGTTCTTTCACAACTGGCTTCCATAAAGCCTTGGTGTCCAATGAGGCAAGAGACGAAGCCAACATGGCAGAATCGACTGCCTGAGTGGTATCCACTTCCTGTCCCAATGCTGCTAATTGCGCCAAGGAATCAGCCTTCGCCTTTGCCAGTGCAGCGGCATCTTGCTTGCCATCATTTCCGTTGGCATCGTCCTTGGCAGCCTTGCTGTCCACGGCTGGAGCCTTGCCTGAGCCTTTGAAGGAAGCTTCGCTAGGTGGCATGCAGTTCTGGTCGTTGCAAGCACCATACTCTACATATACATCTATATTATAATTAGGCTTTGTAAACTTGATCTTCTGAACAAATGTCACACTACCCTCAAAATAGCGCAACTTCATTCCGAAGAGATTGTCGTATGTGGAAATCTCATGTCCTTGTGGTTTCAAGGCACCTACAGCCTCTGCGCCATCCATTTTGTTGACATTGAATGAAGCCGAGATAGGACCGTCTCCACCTAACCCTGTGGAATAGACGTGCCATCCGGGTTGAATCTTACCTGTAAACACAATTTCAGCCTCAGCGGTGCCGTTAGTCTTCAGAGAACTAGTAAACTTGACAGGGTTCATCATTTGTGCCTGTGCAAGTATGACCACTAAGAGCAACTGGAATAATAATAATGCTCTTTTCATTTTTGTTGTTATGTTATTAATTTTGTGTGCAAAGTTACATAAAATAAGCGATATTCATGCATAATTTATGAAATTATAATGAAATTGGTGCCTATTTTCTCAGTTTGTTACTATTACTTTATACGTTTTAAAAACGGATTTGGGTACTAATAAACTGAAAATTATTTGTACAATGATGCATATAACCTGGAATTTACTTGCACAGAGAAGCATACGGACAACTTTCGCAACGTTGTTTGTCGTCCGTAGGACAGAAACTCTCAGATGGGTCGAAAATATGTGAGATGAGTTCTTGCAGCCCCTCCATGAATTCCTTCTCGTAAGTGGCGGCATCCCAGATAACATCTTTGCCGAATTTCAAGGTCGGGTCATATCCTTTGGCTCCTGACTGCTGGATAAACAGTAGCGCAGGACTTACCGGGTCGGATGCAGGGTTGTACTTCTGGCTATGCTTGACAATAAGCGAGTATAACATGGCTTGCAGATAATAATCAGTATGCTTGCTCAACTCACTGGACATGAATAGACTCTCTACATCCTTAGGTAAAGTGCTAGGTGTGCGTCCCGTCTTGTAGTCTATCACTCTTATTCTTTCTGCCAAATTGCTCATGCCTGGGTTCCCATTGGCTGCTATAGCATCCAACCTGTCGATGAATCCTCCTAAGCTGAGGCTTTTCATTCCGTCTGGAGTGTTGAATAGGAATTTGCTTTCCACTTTTAGTTCTAGTCCCAATACGGTGAATGGTGCCAGTTCTTGGTCGATTCTAAGGAGTTGCCTCAGGTAACTGGCGATGACCTCCCTGTTGATGAGTTGAAGGCCATTGTATTTTTGTTGGCTTCCGTTTGCTTTGACTTTGAACAATTCCTCGTTGAAGGCATCGTCTATGATGCGGTATATCAGACTTTCGTCTTTCATGACATTCTCTATGTCACCTTTTTGAATGACGATTGGTCGGATGAGTTGAGGCTCTCCATTTTCATTCGTCGTGATGTCTGATGGACTTGCCATCTTGAGATATATGAACTGTGCCGCACGATGGAAGATGTTTCCGAAGATGCAATTGTCGATTTCTTCCTGTAGTTCGTCTGGCTCTTGTAGGCCTAATATGTATTTGTAATAGAAACGCTTCTGGCATCTGATAAAAGTGTTGAGATAAGTCGGTGTTATTAGATGCGGCTTATTCAAGATTTTCATGATGTGCTCATCTTTATCAACGGATTCAAAGGCTGGTCGTTCGACATTCTGCTCTGCGATAATGGAGCAACGTTTGATGGGATGATTGCTTTCGACGAGCAATTGTAGCATGAAACGGCTCATCTCACCAGTATGTCCGTCTTCCGTGGCATTGTTGTAGGTCAATGTCACATCGGAAGCTCTTTGCAACAATCTTAGGAAATAATAGGCGAATATGGCTACCTTGTTATCCACGGTAGTCAGTCCATAAGCCTTTCTGATGGAATAGGGGATGAACGACGAGTCATTCACACCTTTCGGGAGGTTTCCCTCGTTGCAAGACAAAATCAGAACATGTCTGAAGTCGAGGTTTCGGGTCTCAAGTATTCCCATGATTTGCACTCCCACTGCCGGTTCGCCATGGAAAGGGATGTTGGTGGTTTGGAAAAGTTGCTGTAGCAATCTTTCCAGCGTTATGACATCTACATATAGGTCGCCTGACTTGATTAAGCCAAGCAGACGGTTCACCAAGGTGTATGTACGGAACAAGGATTCCTGGAAGAGAGGGTCTTCCAGATGCTGCGATTGTGTTCCTATTAATTTTAATATTTTCACTAAGGTGCTGACCAGGGATAAATTGAAGTTTTCGGTAGATTCCAAGTCGGCGAATACCAACGACATGCCTTCGTCCAGGCATAGCGACTCGCTTGAAAGAAAGAACTGTCTTTTCTCTTCCAAGTCATGTAGGACTTCCTCGTTCTTTGGCGAGATGAATTTTGCATATGGATGTCGCAAAACTTTCATGACATAAGCCAAGCGAAAAGTTGTGCTTCCCTTGACGTGCCCGAGGGTGTGCAAGCGGATGATATGCTGAATGAGACTATAGAATGGAGTCTGTTGCAAGGGATAACCTAGGGTGATGTTTACCTGGTTTCCTAATTCTGTTGGAAGGGAGTGAATGACTGTGGGTAGCAAACTCTCATCTGCCAATACGATGGCCACCTTGCGATTGGCTTCAAATCGTCGTGTTTCGTTTCCGTTTTCGTCTTTGACTTTTTCCATCAGCCAGTCGTACACGAAACGAGCCTGGATATTCTCCGTGGGGGCGTTCATGAAAGTGATGTCTTTCTCCCGTCCTAAGTTATCGTAGATGACATCGTGTTTAGAGCTGTCGCTCAATTTGTTACCAAACTCTCCTATGTACCTGCTGATGTAATGCCCTGCTTCGTTCTTGATGTTCCAATCTTCCCTCTGGAGGGCATGGCTTTTCTTTTTGTCATCAACATAATATTTGTCGTAATCCCAGTAGAAATGGCAATTCGCCTTACTCTTGAGGATGTCGTAAAGCTTCAGTTCGACTGTCTGCATCATGTTGAAACCGACAAACAAGTATGTTTGATGCTCAAAAACAATCTCCTTGTTCTCGACTACTCTTCTGTATAAAGCGCCCTCATAAGCAAGGCCTTGATCGAGCAAACGTTTGTTGAAATCCAGGTAAATGTCATACAGATGATTCCATAGCTCTACGAATTTTCTCTTCAGTTCGGTGCTATGATCTTCTGTAAAATTGCTGAAGAACTTTTTTAGGATAGTTCGTTTCTCTTCGTCTAGGTAACTATCATCATCCAATTCGTGAAGATTGGCCAAGTTCATGAATATCTGTCGTGCATCCCCCATGTTCTTGTCCAAGTCGTCAAAATCGGCCAAGAGAAGCTGCCCCCAGCCATAAAAGTGGTCGAGGGTTTCGTCCATGCCTGTGCAGGCAATGAATGACTTGTGCAAGTCGCATATCAATTTGATAGGGTCGGCGACTTGGAGCGATGAGTGGCGGCGGAAGAGGTCGCTAATCGTGACATAAGTAGGACACCATATTGGGCGGGCGGCTAACTTCATCAATTCCTCGTTGAGGAAAAGGCTTGCTCTCTTGTTGGGGAACACGACTACAATTTCGCTCAAGTCCGTTCCATAATCGTTGAGCATATCTTCCGCTACGTATTTTAGAAATGTTTCCATTGTTTTTGTCTAATTGCTTTGTTTCAATAATTTGATTACTTAACTTCATCTACTTGGTTTGGATAGACATACCAAAGGTATCCTTTCACTTTCCGATGCCCCATGGCTGCCATCTGTTCCATGTATCTTTTGACCTGGGTGTGATATTCTGGTTTTGGTTTACCAAACTTGAAGTCGATGACTATGATTTCGTCATCTCCTAGCAAGACCCTGTCAGGACGGTCTTTCTTGACTTTTCCTTCTTCGTCTATGTACAGGATGCTGCTTTCGTTCATGACCTTCCATTTGTCAGAGAACCAATCACTTACCAGTGGACTGTTCAAACGTTTGCGAAGCATCTGCTCTATTTTCTCCTTGGTGATATTCTCGTCATAAAGCACACCGTCAAGTTCTAGCTGGTTGAGTACGAAATCCACATCCTTGTGTGTTCGAATCCTTGAGAATAGCTCATGGAGCACGGAGCCCATCTTGATATAGAACTTTTGCTGTTCTTCCATGTCTTCCCCTTTTACGAACATTTCGCTCTGCAGACTTGGTTGGAAGTTGTACAGGTTGGAAGTTGTCTCAATGTGGATAGCTCTGTCCTGTGGCTTGTTCATGAAGACATTGTCTCCTCCTGTTTGCTCATCTTCCTTCGCTTCGGCATCTATTGTTCCATACTCGAAATATATATCTTCCGTTTTCTTGTCAGAGCCTTCTCCTTCATAAGACTGTGGCTGAGGCTGTAGTCCGCTTTCCTCATTGAGGTGCGCTAACTTCTCATTTGTATTGGAGAGACTTTCTTCTATCATATTACTACGCAATAAGGCGGAGCCTCTCTTGCCATATACAAATAGGTTGCGCCCTGCTCGGGTGAAGGCCACGTAAAGAAGATTGAGGTTGTCAACCATGTTTTGCAGATGCTCATGCCGATAGTCTTTCTCGTATATGCTTCCCACCATTTTTTTCTCGCTGAAATCGACAGGGACCAAAGGCAGTTCATTGTATGGCTCTACCGTAGGTGTACACCAGATTGTGTCTCCCTTTTCCAAAGTCCAATCGCAGAAAGGCATGATGACGTTATCAAACTCCAGTCCTTTGCTCTTGTGTATGGTGATGAGGCGTATGCCATCGACTTTGTCGCTTTGGATGCTTTTGGAGTGCAAATTGTTGTTCCATTCTTCAAGGAAGTTTTCTATGTCGCTGCTGTTTTCCGAAAGATAGGAGTTCAGCTTGTCATAGAAGGCGCAGACGTATGCACTCTGACTCTTCAGCTTTTCATTCTTTCCTAGTTGGAAATGGTCGTAAAGAGTTTCCACCAAATCAAACAAAGGCTTCTGCAAAAGAGTTTCCCTCTGTTCGAAGAAGGTATCGGCAATGGAACCTTCATCAAGATACTTGGTGCAGAAATTCTTGATGGCGGCCTTTGCAATGTCGTCTTGCGGGTGAGTCAGACAATACAAACTCATGACAAGAATGTTGACAGCTTGCGATGCATCCAGGCGAAAGGCTTCGTCTGAAACCAATGGCAATGGGGTTTCGCTGTGGCTCATGAGGTAATCGGCGATGTTCTGTATCGTCTTGTTGCTCCTCACCAAAATGGCGATGTTCTTGTACTTAACCCCCTTGTCTGCCAATTCCTCGATAGTCTCCAATGTCATGCGCATCATCTTGTCTTGGTAGCTTTCTTCCTCATTGTCATGGGATGACTTGGTTGATGCCAAAAGGTGAATGCGGACGTATCCTGTCTGTCCCTTTTTTCCTGGTACTTGCTGTACGACATCGCTATAGGCTTTTTGCAATTGCTTTGCCTCGCTCGCAGCAGTGTTCAACTGTTGTGTGTTTTCTTCCTCCTTTTCTTCCTCCTTTTCTTCCTTCACGGTTAACAGGCTTGTCTCCTTTTCCCTGAGTACGGTGTATTCCTTGTCGGAGATAGTCGTGAAGAATGCGTTGTTGAAGTCTATGATGTTTCGGTCTGACCGATAGTTGGTAAATAGTGACTCGATTTTGATACGTTGCTGTTTGGTAAACTCGTTCTCGATGTTGTTCAGCAATCGCCAGTCGCCAGAGCGCCATCTGTAGATACTTTGCTTCACGTCGCCTACAATCAAATTGCCCGCATCCTGGCGGCTCATAGTCTCTTGTAGCAGCACTTTGAAGTTTTTCCATTGTATCGTACTGGTATCCTGAAACTCGTCTATCATCACATGGTTCAACTGTGTTCCAATCTTCTCGAAGATGAATGGTGAATCGTCGTTGCTTATCAAGGAATGGAGCAAGGTTTGCGTGTCACTCAACAAGAAACGGTTCGCATCCTTGTTCATCTCTCTTACTTTATAGTCGATGCTGCTTAGCAAGCGCAATTGGTTTAGATGTCGTACCGTAAGTTCGGAGCTTTTGAAAATATGGAGCAATTTAGGACGCATTTCTTCCGAATGATGCAATAGGGGGAATAGAAATGATTCCACCAAATCGTAGGCTGGCTTTCCCGGTTTGGCATCACTCTTCTTAACCCAAGCAGACTCTTGTTCTAGGCATTTTGCCAATGTGCTGTTGACCAAGTCATCATCGTCGTACTTACCGTTTCTGAGTTTGTTGAAATAACTCCAGATACCACGAGTCTTGTTTTGGAAGTCATCAGCGGTCAAACCGTTTTCTTCCAATGCATCGAAGAAAGAAGAAGCAATATGCTCAAAATGATCCTTGGCTTCCCTCTGCATCTTTTTGATTTTGGATGTGTATGCCTCGAAGAAGCCATCCTTGCCCAGGCATTCGTCCAACTTTTGGGAGTTGTCCTTGTAAAACTCTTTGAATATGTTGCGACCGAAAGCTTTGATCTGACCTATTACGTTCCAGCTCTTGTCATCGGCGATGTTTTCCTTGATGTAGTCCATAATCCAAAACAGTAGCTTGTCGGTTGTCTTGAGCTCTTCTATGAGTTCATCGACTGCTTGCTGTTCCACCTGCTCGTCGTTGAGTCCGATTCTCAAGTTGGCTGTTAAGTCCAATTCTCGTGCTAGATTTCTCAAAACGCTTTGAAAGAACGTATCGATAGTCTCGACGCGGAAGTAGTTGTAGTTGTGTATCAGATTGCTTAATGCGATGCTGGCATTGCGTACGATTTGTTCTTCCGACATGTCGGTTAGGATGCCTTTGATTTGCTGTAGGTAATCCTCCGAGTCTTTTAGCCGATGTGATATGCCATATAGTTTGCTGAGGATGCGCATTTTCATTTCCTCGGTAGCCTTGTTGGTGAAGGTCACGGCTAGGATGTTGCGGTAGGATGTTGGATCCTTGACCAGGAGTGTCATGTACTCTCTAGCCAAGGTAAAAGTTTTTCCAGAACCGGCGCTAGCCTTGTAAACGGTAAGTTGGGTATTCATATTTTTAATATATTTTTTGTTCTATTGATGGGGCTTGTCCTCCTCCGTTGATGTTTGTTAATATTGCTGATAGAAGCTATTAGAGGAGTAGGGTAATTGCTTTTGGGGAGAGTGTGTTACCAGTCACGGAACAGCTCAAAGCCGAATTTGCATCCTACGCCTTGGAATTTGGTGTTTTGGAAAGCGGCGAACACTCCCAATGACATGAGACGTGTCTTGACACCGTATCCCCATTCTGTGTATGGGTGTAAATGGTTTACTACCAGTGCGTTGACGTATAAGCGCTCGTTTTCTATAAATCGACCTACCCATGGCAGCCAAGCTGAGAATAGGGCAGGAGCCTCGTATGTGCCATTGGTACGGACATAGTAGTCGGATGCGTTGTACCATCCTGAGTTCAGCATCTCGAACTCTCCGCTCCAGTCGTCGTTCCAGCCTCCAGGAATGTTGTTGTCTCGGAAGTTGGTGTAATCTACGAAGTACCAATGGTCTCCTTTCTGGGTATAGAAACCCGAGCCTCCTCGCAAGGAGAACGAGCGCCTTCTTGAAGCATAGATTATGGTCTGTATATCCATTTCTACTCTTTCGTAGCTGATGTTGGAATGGAAGACGTGGTTAAAACTACGCTCGTAATCCACCTTCAGCACGGGACCGTTTTTGCCTATAGGGTACCAAACCAGGGCTATGGCAGGAGCCACAGAACGATAGGAGGAGGGAAACTCGTTGGTCTCGTAAAACGATGGATTGACTGCGTTGCGCTGGTGAGCCACGACTCCTAACTCGAATCCGATACGCGAGTTGAACATCCAATGGTTTGTGATGCGGTAATAATTGTCCTTGAAGTCCGTATAGTCGCCATGTGGAAAGTTGATGAGGCTGTCCTTGTCAGAGCTGATGTCTAGTATCCTACGAGCTACCACGTTGGAATTGATACGGTTGCCATTACCAAATTCTATTTGCAAGAACCCATCGTGTTTCTTGTTGTAGTTCAAGGTCGCGGGGATGCTGAAGTAGAATTGGTGTCGCTTGAATTGGTAGCCAGCCTTGAAACGGAGTGCTAGTTGGATGTCATCGTTGAAGGAGTAACTTCCTCGGACATCAAACTTATAGACGAATCCTTTTCTCTCGGAATAACCCATGTAAAGGGGATTGAGTATCGGATTGATTCTCAGATAACCTTTGTTTTGCTTACCGAAGTTTTGCTTGATTCTGTTTAGCACGTTGTCGCCAATGATGTCCCATAGTACGTCCTTGGCGAAAGACTTCTTGGCAGGCTTGTTGGCCGAGATAGAGTCTTTTACTTTCTTGTTTTCGTAGTATGAATCAAAGTATTGTCTCTCGATTTCATTCAGTGGAACTGGTCTGACCTTTGCCAATAAGGCAGTGTCCGCAACGTTGCTCAACGAGTCGTTGAGAACACTTTTTAATCCATAGGTCGTTGAGTACCTTGCTGTTATTTGGTTTCCCATGAACCGAAAGTTTGCTCTCAAGTCACATTGCTTCGGGTACATAGATGCCATTGGACTCTCGTTATCCATGGTAATCGTAATGAAAAATCTAGTCATGTCGTATTCGCCCTCGAAATCAACCATGCAGATTCTGCCAGTGTGGTAATCAACGATAGCTTTTCCTGTCACAAGTTGGGTGTTTTTGAGTTTTGGGTATATATATACCTGTGCTTTTCCAAAGGGCAGGACAGTCATGCTGTAATTGTAGTATTTCTTGTTGGTCCGATGAAAAGGTGATAGGACGTTCTCCTGGAAGAGACATTCCCCATATACATTAGGAGTCAGAAAATTCAAGACCGATGGCATCGTATTTCTTCTATGAGGAATGGTGCTGACATTCAACATTCTATGGTTGGAGAGCTTTTTGCCATCGTAGGTCAATTTGCTGTAATATTCTCCGATGAAGTGCCGTCCTGTTCCCTTGGATATAGCATACATGGATGGTATCAATGCCAGTGTAAAATTGCGATGGTTGGTTCTCATCTGGAATTTTGTGTAGGCATAGGAGCTATGCAAGACGGTTGCCGAATCATGGTGACGTTTCTCATAAGTGTAAATACGCATAAGCACCGAATCGCGAAAAGCGTCTTTCGGTGTTAGCCTTCTTGCCTCCAGGACTTGTGGAATCAAGATGGCAATGCATATTATCAGATATAGGTATCTCTTCATAAAACAAAAAAAATCGGAAGCGGATTCGCTCCCGATTGCAAAGATACTATAAAACATTGAATCCACAAAATGAAAGGGAAACTTTTTCCAACTTGGGCAAAGGATTTCCAAGCTACGCCAAGAATGATTTTCAAACTACGACAAAGGATGGAGCCTAATTAGCCTAAATATTTCATCAATATCTTGACATTTCCTGATTCCCTGAGTTTCGTGATGCTTTTCTCGCGTATCTGGCGAACTCTCTCTCTTGTCAGTCCCATCTTGTCTCCAATTTCCTCAAGACCTTTCTCTGGTTCTCCGATTCCATAGCATGCGCAGACGATTTTCTTTTCTCTTTCCTTGAGTACTTTTTCCAAGACCTGGCGCAGTTCCATAGCCATGCTTTCATGATCGACATGCTTGTCGGTACGGCTATCGTCGCCGCTAGCCATGACATCGACCATGGAATTGTCATCGTCGTCACCGAATGGAGCATCTATGCTCACATGGTGACCGCTCGCAGCCATGCTCTGTGATATTTTTTCCTCGTCGATTCCTGTGCGTTGTGCTAGTTCTTCCACGCTAGGTCGCCTTTGGTTCTCTTGTTCAAACTTGTTGCTCTCATGGTTGACCTTGTTGAGAGAACCCACTTGGTTCAAGGGCAATCTAACGATGCGGCTCTGCTCTGCAATGGCTTGCAGGATGCTTTGCCTTATCCACCATACGGCATAGGATATGAACTTGAAGCCTCTTGTCTCGTCAAATCTCTCGGCGGCTTTGATCAGCCCAATGTTCCCCTCGTCGATCAAATCGGTCAACGTCAAACCTTGGTGCTGGTATTGCTTTGCTACAGATACTACAAATCTCAAATTGGCTTCTACCAATTTGTTCTTTGCTCTATCTGCGGCCTTGCCACCTTTTTTAATGATTTGGGCTAATTCAATTTCTTCGTCTATAGAAACCATTGGAGCACGACCAATCTCTACAAGGTACTTGTCAAGTGCCTCGCTGTTTCTATTAGTTATGCTTTTTTGAATTTTCAGTTGTCTCATCCTATGCTATTTACTCCGTTAATTGTCAATACCTTATTATACATAAAACGACGCAAATATAGTAAAAATATTGTATCGTTGTTATTTCTGTTAGCATAGTTTAACAAAAAACTTTTGGATAAGTCGGTATTTTTGTTAAGTGAAGTTAGTGCGAGGACACGAACTGGCTGTATGCGTCGTGGTATCCATTGAAGACGTTGATATCAACGTACCCTTGAATTCCCGCCACTTTTCCGTCAGGGCATAGTTGCCAGTATGCCATCTTGACATCTGGCTTGTACTCGCCATAGCGTGCTATCCAAACTTGGTAGTTTTTCTTAAGGTCTGGTGCTTGGCTGAGGTAGCGATTGACAAAGGTTTGGCTTATATAAAGTATAGGCTTTTTGCCAGTTGCTCTTTCGACCAGCCTCAGCCATGTCCTCATCCTGGCAAACAAAACACCGGTGCCTCCCATTTTCTTGATTTGTTCATGGGTAGGCTCCACGTCTAGGACAGGCGGCAAATCGTTGCTACGCACAAAACTATGTTTCAAGAATTGGCTGGCTTGTTTGTTGGCTGGGGTGAGCGTTGAGAAGAAATGGTAGGTCCCGACCTTGTAGCCATGGGCTTTCGCCGCAGCGTAGTCCTTCTTGTAGTAGGGGTTTAGGATAGACGACCCCTCTGTGCTCTTGATGTAGATGAAACTAATCGGATAGTTGACAGATCCGCTGATGGTTTTCTTGCTGATGTTGCCAAGATGCACGATGCGGAGCTTGCTCCAGTTGATACCGTATTTCTTCTTTCCTTTCACGTGCTGATGTTTAGATATGTCGATGCCGTATATGCGGTCGGAACGATATACGAGGCGTTCGCCCTTATATACATTGTTTTTCCATTCCCCAGCACGTAGTTGCTTGTGGTATTCGATGGAGAATCCGAAGCCATTGCGTTTTCCGTGCAGCCAACTCCCTTCGTAATAGGCTCCTTTCGGTGAAATGTACTGTCCATGTCCGTGAGGAAGCCCGATGCTATCGACTTCGCCTGTGTAGCGATTGGTGGAGTCAACTACAAAATATAATTCCCTGATATTTGACAATGGGTAAATGTTTGCTCCCGCTAGACTGTTGGCTTGCGATTTGAGCAATGCCTTGGCACCATCGGGGGTTTGCTTTGAGTGCAGTTGGTAAAGGTTGCCGTCGATAGGGTCTAGCTTTTCACAGATATAACCTGCCTTTCCTTTCTTCAGAATCGTTTCCTTGTCTTGTTCCTTTTGAGGATTGTCCTTTTGCCATGGATAGGAGGCCATGAAGTTTCGTCTAAAAACAATCTTGAGATTCTGTCCTTTCTTGATGTGATTAAGTGAATCCAACATTTTCTTGGCTGAGTCGCATACTACTTTTTCTTGCGCTTCGTATCTTGAAATCATATTATAGCCTTCATCCGTCACGTTATGAGACTTCACATAATATCTCAGTTCTGCAAGTTTCCATTTCGCATCTTTGTAGATGCTGTCCTGGATGTTTGTCATTTCTTCCAACAGGTGTTGAGGATTCGCTCCTTTGTACTTGTTTTGCCACACGGAGTTGTCGATGTTGACCCACACTCTTCCTTGGCAAGTCGGCGTAAAGTCCCACTTGTTGACAAAGTAGCCCACACCAGATAGCGTGTCCTGTTCAAAGGTCAGTACGACCTTGCCGTTTTGCACCATATCATAGCTGATGTAGCTTTCCACATGTACCCTGGCAGCTTCGACCTTGTTCTTGTCGGTGTGTACCGTAAACCAAAGATAGGCTAAGACACAAGCTACAGCCAAAGCACTGCCGAAACATATTCCGATAACTTTCTTATTGATATTGTATTTTTTCATTTCTTTAATCCCTATCTTTTAAATGCAGGCGCAAAAGTATAAAGATTTTCGCAAACGAGATAATTTTTCTGCTATTATTTTGTATAATCGCCAAAGAAAGTTTCTTGATGAGGCTTTTGCTCTACTATTGTCTGCAATTAGGGAAAAGAACTCACACATTCTCTCTTATTTGCCTAAAAAAAATAAAAATGTCACGTGGGATTTGGTGAACAGCAAAGATTTTTGTAATTTTGCAAGGTACTTTAGCCCTTATAGGGCGCAAGTGTTTCCGAAACTGATAAAATGACGATATAAAAGTGATAAATAGATAAATGGACTGATGACAAAAAAAAGTAGATTTTATTTCTTTTCCTTGATTTTGGCGACGCTTTCTGTGTTGCTATCTACGGTCATACTCCATCATCATCACGACAATCGCATCTGCTTCGTCGAAGAACAGTGCCAAAAGGATGGTCATGTCAATGACGAACACACCGAGCATCATGAGAAGGAGCAAAAGAATTGCAGCGTTCACCAGATGCACCAATTCTTGGTCAATGCCAAACTTCTCAAGTCGATTCATCAGCATATATTCGATGGAGGGCATACGCTGGTAGCTGTCCTCCCTTTTTCTTATTCTTTTATTCCCATAATGGGTCTTGTCATTGCAGAATGGCAAGACAAAGCTTGTGTGCTTCCCGACCATGGAAGGCATGAGATTTGTAGGCGTGGACCACCCTGTTTTTGTTTGTTAGGCATACTGTCAAGGCAGTAATTTGAAAACAACAACAAACAATTAGGAACATGATAAAAAGAATAATCATGGTTGCGGCTTTGACCGCAATCACTTTTGTGGGCTTTACCTTCTTCGCCGAGAGCAAGGCGGAAGTTGCAGAACATGAAGAAAAAGAGGAAAGTGTTGATTTTGACAACATACCTCTGAGTGAGAAACAAGTGAAGGCCGTCGATATCAGGATGGGAGAGGCGAAAGACATCAGGATGGATGCCATGCTGCAAGCCAGTGGCTCGCTGGTACTACGTGCCCAGAATGTAGGTGATGTGTCTTCTTTGATGGGTGGCATCGTCAAGAGCATCCTCGTCAAGGAAGGCCAGCAGGTTCGGCGTGGACAAATGGTCGCCACTGTCGAGAATACGGAGGTCGTGTCTCTTCAAAGGGAATATTATTCCGCCTACAGGGAGGGAGAGTTGGCTCGACTGGAATACGAACGGCAGAAAATGCTCGCTTCCTCGGGAGCGGGTGTCAAGAAAAACCTCCAGGTAGCGGAGAAAAACTACAAGGTGGCTCAGGCTAATCTTGTGGGAACGGGACGACAACTCCAACAGATGGGAATCTCCGTAAAAGCGGTCGCGAACGGTAAGTTCTCGACGGTCTTTCCGCTTCTGGCTCCTATCAGCGGAACGGTCAGCGAGATGAACGCCTCGTTGGGGAGCTATGCGGATATGCAGACTTCCTTGATGAAGATTCGTAACAATAGCGCTGTGGAGTGTGACCTGAATGTCTTCGAGAAAGACATCGCCAAGGTAAAGGTGGGCGACAAGGTATTGCTGTCGCTGACCAACCAGCCTGGTGTCAAGGTCTCAGGGCACGTCTATGGGATGAACGAGTTCTTCAATAAGGGAACCAAGAGCATTGCCGTACACGTGAAGTTGGATGCCACTCGTGGAGCGAAGCTCTTCGATGGTATGTATGTCACGGGACAGATAGCCACCGGCAGTCAACTGTGTGTAGCCTTGCCAGACAAGGCGATCGTCAGTGCCGACGGCAAGCAATATATATTTGCGCTCAACCAGAGCAATCCGAAGAACGGCTCCTATAGCTTCTCCCGTCATGAAATCACGACGGGAGTCAGCGACAAGGGCTATACTGAGGTTTCGCTTTGCAAGCATATCAAGAAAGGACAGAAGATAGTGACTGGAAATGCTTTTTACCTGGCATCACTCGTGGGTGATCATGGTGAGGAAGACTAATCTGTTAATTGTCAAGACGAATGTCAGAAAAGATTGAAGTATTTGTAAATAATAGATTATGTTTCAGAAACTTATCACGTATTCCATACACCATAAGTTGGTGGTGGGAGTACTTACTATAGCCCTCATCGTATGGGGCGCATGGTCTTTGTCTAGATTGCCTTTCGACTCTACGCCCGACATCACCGACAACCAAGTGCAGGTGATAACACAGGCACCATCTCTCGGGGCACAAGAGGTTGAGCAGTATATCACGACACCTATCGAGATGGCTCTTGCCAACATTCCACGCCTACAGGAGAGGCGAAGCATCTCTAGAAGTGGTCTGTCGGTCATTACACTCGTGTTCGACGATGATGCCGACATCTACTGGGCTAGGTCTCAGGTAAACCAAATGTTGGAGGAGGCTGTCAAGGATTTGCCGAAGAACACCGATACGGAGATGGGACCAGTGGCAACGGCTCTCGGCGAGATATATCATTATACCGTGAGAGCCAAGGAAGGGTATGAAGACAAGTATTCGCTGACACAGTTGCGAACCATTCAGGATTGGATCGTGAGAAAACAACTGTCTGGCACGCCTGGTGTCGCCGAGGTCAGCGGTTGGGGTGGCTTCGTCAAGCAGTATGAGGTGGCGGTGAATACCGACCGACTCAATGCCAATGATGTCACCGTTTCGGAAGTCTTCGATGCGCTTCAAAAGAACAATGCCAATACCGGTGGTAGCTATATCGAGCAAAATTCCAACCAGTATTACATCCGAGGACTCGGTGTGGCGAAATCGCTGGATGACATTGCCAACATCACGGTCAAGACCATCAACGGCACTCCTGTCAAGGTAGGCGACATCGCCAAGGTGCAGGAGGGACATGCCACTCGCTTTGGAGCCGTCACCCGAAACGGGGAAGGCGAGGTCGTGGCAGGTATCGCCATCATGCTGAAGGGGGAGAACTTCCAAGAGGTGATCAAGAACGTGAAGGAGCGCATCGCCCAGATACAGAAATCCCTGCCAGAGGGTATCGTCATCCAACCGTTCATCGACCGAACCGACCTGGTGAGTCGTGTGGAGAGCACCATCGCTCATAACCTCATTGAGGGAGGACTGATAGTCATATTTGTGCTAGTTGTCTTCCTCGGCAATTGGAGGGCAGGCTTGGTGGTGGCAAGTGTCATCCCGCTGAGTATGCTCTTTGCCTTTGGCATGATGAAAACATTCGGGGTGGATGGTAACTTGATGAGCCTGGGAGCGATAGACTTTGGTATGATAGTCGATTCGGCGGTCATCATCGTTGAGGCTGTCGTGACCCACATCAATGCCATGCCTTCCCACAGGTTGACGCAGGTGGAGATGGACGAGGAGGTGCACTTCTCGGCTTCTCGCATCAGGAAAAGTGCGGCATTCGGTGAGATCATCATCATGATTGTCTATGTACCGCTGATGACCTTGGTGGGCATCGAGGGGAAGATGTTCAGGCCGATGGCTCTCACCGTGTTCTTTGCGATATTGGGTGCCTTCATCCTGTCGCTCACATACGTTCCAATGGCTAGCAGCGTGTTCCTGAGCAAGCAGGTCAGGACCAGGGAGACCTTCTCCGACCGCATGGTGAAGAAACTGCAAGGTTGGTATCGTCCGGTCTTAGACTGGGTGCTGGCACGCAACAAGGATGTCATCACAGGTGCAGTGGGCTTGTTCTGCATGAGCCTCGTGGCTTTCAAGTTTCTCGGAGGCGAGTTCATTCCTAGTTTGGAAGAGGGCGACTTCGCCGTGGAGATGAGCATGGCTCAGGGAACCTCCTTGTCGCAGATGGTGGAGAGTTGCACGAAGGCGGAGAAACTGCTCAAGGCGGAGTATCCCGAGGTCAAGCAGGTGGTGAGCCGCATCGGTAGTGCGGAGATTCCTACCGACCCGATGCCTGTGGAGCGCGCCGACATCATGGTGTCGCTCAAGCCAAAAGCGGAGTGGACCTCGGCGGAATCGACCGAGGAACTGATGGAGAAGATGGAGGAGACGTTGCATACGATACCAGGGTTGGAAGCGGAGATTTCCCAACCGATACAGATGCGCAACAACGAGTTGCTGACGGGCATCAAACAAGATGTTGCCATCAAGATATTTGGTGATGACTTGAATACTTTGACCGAGCAAGCGGAAAAGGTGGGCAAGATGATTGCTCATGTGCGAGGTGTCAGTGGCATCAGTATCGAGCAAGTATCGGGTTTGCCTCAGATTCAGGTGAGATACAACCATGAGCGCATGGCAGAGTTTGGCGTGTCCGTGGATGACATCAACCAAGTTCTAGAATCTACTTTTGCGGGGGCCGTGGCTGGCTCCGTGTTTGAGGGAGAGAAGAAGTTCGACCTTGTGCTGCGGATGGACAACAACGAGAGAAACGTGGAGTCGCTCAGGAATCTGGCCATCCCAGTGGGCGCAATGACGGTCACTTTCGGAGGTGCTTCGGATAGCGGTATCGGAGGTGCTTCGGGTAGCGAAACCAGTCTTTCGTCCATCCCCCTCAGCCAAGTAGCCGACATCGTCTATGCTCCAGCCCCTGCCCAGATTTCCCATGAGGATGGTGCCAGGCGCATTTACGTGGGGTTCAACGTGAAGGGGCGTGACATCGAGAGTACGGTCGAAGACATCCAGGGCATACTCGACAAGAAGTTGAAGTTGCCGGAGGGATACTATTATACATATGGAGGCGAGTTCCAGAACTTGCAGAGTGCAACCCATCGCCTGATGATAGTCATTCCTATCGCCCTGGTGGTGATATTCCTCTTGCTTTTCGCCACCCTGAAGAATGTGAGGGAGTCGTTGTTCGTGTTCTCGGCGATACCTTTGGCAGCTATAGGCGGCATCTGGGCATTGTGGCTTCGAGGCATGCCGTTCTCGATTTCTGCTGGCGTGGGCTTCATCGCCCTCTTCGGTGTGGCGGTGCTCAACGGAATCGTCCTGCTAGGACAGATGAATCAAATGCAGAAGGAGCAAAAGAACTTGATGCAGAAAGAGCAAAAGAACTTGATGCAGAAAGAGCAAAAGAACTTGATGCGGCAGGATGAGCTGGTAGCTGAGGCTGGATTGCGAAGGGAAGAATGGATTCGCAAGCGTATCATAGACAGCTGCATGATTCGTCTTCGACCCGTCCTGATGACAGCCCTGGTGGCATCCATGGGATTCCTGCCGATGGCTCTCTCCCATGGTGATGGGGCAGAGGTGCAGCGACCGCTGGCTACAGTGGTCATCGGTGGCTTGGTTACATCGACATTGCTAACGCTGTTGGTGCTACCTGCCATCTACAAGACTTTTACAAAGAAATAAAAACATGATGAAGAAAACATGATGAAGAAAACATTAATTAGCGGAACACTTTTATGCATAGGTCTCATGGCCCATGCGCAGACGAAAAAACTCAACTTGCAGCAGTGCCTGGATATGGCCATGCAACAAAACTACGATGTGCTGATGGCACAGAAGTCGGTGGAAAGGGCGAAGGTCATGCAAGGCTCTGCCTGGGATTTGGACAAGACAGAAGTCGCCTTGTCGCAAGACCCATCGTCGGGCGGTAATACCGACAATGCTTTTACCGTGAGCCAGAGCATCGACTTCCCGACCGTCTATATCGCACAGCGTCGGCAGTTGAAAGCGGAGACGCAGATGGAAAACAGTAGGATGAATGTCACCAAACTGGATGTCTCTAGCGAGGTGCGTAGTGCGTACTATCAGCTGGTGTATGAGATGGAACGTCTTCATATCCTCACTCGCCAGGACTCCATCTTATCGCATTACAAGTTTATGGCGCAAGAGAAATACAAGGCTGGGGAGACGCGCCAGCTGGACTTGATGGCTGCTGAGCGTATGCACCGTGAGAATAAGTTGGAGATGACCAATGTGATGAGCGAAATCGAAAATGCTCAACTTCGATTGTCGGGACTCTTGAACAGCGACGTGCCTGTTACCCCTTCCGACCAAGAGTTGAAGCCACTGGACTTTGTGCAAACAGGGTTCAATTATCCGCAGTCCTCAGCCGGTCAGTTGGCGCAGGATCGTATCAAAGTGGCAGACAAGGCGGTGTCGGTAGCCAAGTCGGGCTATGCTCCATCGTTGAGCTTGGCATTGCGCAGCCAGATGGTGATTTCTTCATGGAATCCCTACCATGTCGATCGTAGCCGTTTCAAGGAAGGCAACTTCTTTGGCTTTGAGGTAGGCGTGGGAGTTCCGCTTTTCTATGGTGCCACCAAGGCTAAGGTGAAGGCAGCCAAGAAAGACCGTGAGATCGCGGAACTGGAGATGAAGCAAGAACAGCAAACGCTCCAGCGTGAGTATATGGCAGCGTTGAGCCGTTGCAATGCCTCCTTCGGTCGTTTGACCTATTACCAGGAAGAGGGAGTGGAGAAGGACAAGGAACTGGAACGCCTGAGCCATTTGGAATACGAAAATGGTGAGATTTCCTATATGGAATATGTGGAGTCGCTCAAGAATTGCATCGAGTTCCACATGAATAAGGCTGCCGCCATCAATGAATACAACCAAAACGTGATAGCTTTGGAGAAGTTGATGGAATCGAAGTGATGCCTAGTTTAGAAGGCTGACTTACAAAAGCTGCCTTACAAAAGCGGTATAGGATATATATAATGTCACTAGTGTCTCTTAATATAT